>DUOC01000191.1 GCA_012839065.1 Thermoanaerobacterales bacterium
CCGTCATCTTTAACTTATAAGGCGTCGACAATAGAATTAAGATTAAAAAAAGCTTGATTGGAGGGAAGCTAAATGGAATTATACAAGCTGACTGTTCATGAACTGTCGAATCTTTTAAAATCACGGGAAACTTCTTGTAAGGAAATAGTTGAGAGTATTATAAGCAGAATAAAGGAACTGGACAACACTATTAAAGCATATATTACCTTAACAGAAGAACAGGCACTTAAAAAAGCGGCTGAAATAGATAATCAAACAGATGGAGAAAGATTTTCTGAATCGGCTTTATTAGGTATTCCGGCAGCAATAAAAGATAATATTTGCACAAAAAATATAAAAACTACATGTTCATCAAAAATGCTTCAAGATTTTATACCGCCATACAATGCGACGGCTGTGGATAGATTGGAAGAAAAAGGAAGTATAATTTTAGGAAAGACTAATATGGATGAATTTGCTATGGGTTCTTCTACAGAAAAATCGGCCTTTTTTAAAACAAAGAACCCTTGGAACCTTGAAACCGTACCGGGTGGTTCAAGTGGGGGATCGGCAGCAGCAGTTGCGGCAGATGAAGCTGTATATGCCCTGGGTTCTGATACGGGAGGATCTGTGAGATTGCCTGCAGCTTTCTGCGGAGTAGTAGGCTTAAAACCAACTTATGGAAGTGTTTCGAGATATGGTTTGATATCACTTGCATCGTCTTTTGATCAAATCGGGGTTATAACTAAAGATGTTACAGATTGTGCAATTATAATGAATGCTATTTATGGACAAGATCCAAATGATTCTACAACAGTTGATTTGGATCTGCAGGATTTTACCGAAAGCCTTATTAATAATGTTAAGGGTCTTAAAATAGGGATTCCTAAAGAATATTTCGCGGAAGGTATTAATGAGGATGTAAGGGACTCTGTGCTGGAAGCAATAGAAATGTTAAAATCCTTAGGAGCGGAATATGATGAGGTTTCTCTGCCGCATATTGATTACAGTCTTCCTACATATTATGCCCTTGCGATGGCAGAAGCTAGTTCTAGTCTTGCCAGATATGACGGGATTAGGTACGGTTATTCGGCAGATGATTCAGAAGACTTGACTGATCTCTATAAAAAGGCAAGGAGCGAAGGCTTCGGTTCAGAGGTTAAGAGAAGGATTATCCTGGGTACATATGTACTGAATTCCGAGAACTATGAATCCTGCTTTATTAAAGCCCAAAAAGTTAGAACACTGATTAACAGGGATTTTGCAAAAGCACTGGAAAAATTTGATGTATTAATATCACCTACATCACCTACTACGGCGTTTAAACTAGGTGCAAAGAGAGACCCTGTTTCTATGTATTATTCCGATATATATACTATCCCTGCGAATCTTGCGGGGCTGCCTGCTATTACAGTTCCTTGTGGCTTTAGTCAAGGGCTGCCAATAGGGTTACAGTTTATCGGAAGGGCTTTTGATGAGAAAACTTTAATACGGGCAGCTTATACCCTTGAACAAAATACTGATTTTCATAATAAGCGCCCTGAAGCAATTAACCGATAATGGAGGTGGAACGAATGGAGTATGAAGCAGTTATAGGGCTTGAGGTGCATGCTGAGTTATTAACCGATTCAAAGATTTTTTGTAGCTGTGCTTCCAAATTTGGGGGTGCCCCAAATACCCATTGCTGTCCGGGATGTTTGGCAATGCCGGGCACTTTACCGATTTTGAATAAACATGCAGTAGAACTTGGGATTAAAGCGGCTCTTGCATTAAACTGTGAAATATTACCATACAGCAGATTTGACAGAAAGAACTATTTCTACCCTGATCTTCCGAAGGCATATCAGATTTCACAAAATGATTTTCCGTTGGCAGTTAACGGTTATATAAATATTGAGACTGAACAGGGCATCAAAAAAATAGGGATAAAGAGGGCACATTTAGAAGAAGATGCCGGAAAGCTGATACACAGTGAGCACGGCGACTATTCTTTAGTTGATTTTAACAGGTCAGGTGCTCCATTAATTGAAATTGTATCAGAACCCGATTTAAATACTCCAAGAGAGGCATGGCTCTACCTTACAAAACTAAAAAGCATTCTGGAATATACCGAGGTTTCAGACTGTAAAATGCAGGAAGGTTCGTTGAGATGCGATGCCAATGTATCTATAAGGGCTAAGGGGTCAGAAAAACTCGGGACAAAAACGGAATTGAAGAATATGAATTCATTTAGGGCGATAGAAAGGGCCCTTGAATATGAAATAGAAAGGCAGAAAAGGGTATTAGAAAAAGGAGAAGAAGTTATTCAGGAAACAAGACGATGGGATGATGCTCGAGGGATTACTATAACTATGAGGACAAAAGAGGAGGCTGCAGATTACAGGTATTTCCCTGATCCAGATCTTCCGCCTATAGTTATAGAAAAAGATTTTATTGAAGAAGTAAGATCAAAGATACCGGAGCTTTCCCATGAGCGAAAGGAAAGGTATATCAGAGAATTTGGTTTACCTGAATATGATGCAGGTGTGCTTACGGATTCAAAGAAGCTCTCGGATTTCTTTGAGGAATGTGTAAATAAATATCCTGATGCAAAAAAGGTAAGTAACTGGATAATGGTTGAGCTTTTGGCGATATTGAATGCAGAAGGCAAAGAAATCGAAGATATATCGCTTACCCCTGATAATTTGGTAAAAATGTTAAATATGATAGATAAAGGTACTATTAGCGGCAAGATTGCTAAAACTGTATTCAGGGAGATGCTTGATACAGGTAAAGACCCGTCAAAAATAGTAGAAGAAAAAGGATTAGTTCAGTTAAGTGATGAAGATGAACTTGAAAAGATCGTAGATATTGTTTTAAACGAAAATCAACAATCGGTTGATGATTATAAGAATGGTAAGGATAGGGCTTTTGGGTTTCTTGTAGGGCAGGTTATGAAGGCAACAAGAGGGAAAGCTAACCCTAAGATTGTAAATAAACTGCTGAGAGAAAAAATTGATGGCTAGATATTGTTGTTTAACATTACGCGGGAAAGTAATAATGTCAAACAGCGAAAACACATAGGTTGCCTTGTTATGATATATGTGCAATTGAATCTTAATTTTCTTGTCTCTTAACCATTTACAATATATAGCAGTATAATAATAAGGAACGCACTATTTTGTTAACAGTAAATCCACATTTAAAATGCTATATGCTGTAGGATAAGATAACTATAATAAATAAACCTAATCAGCTTGACTATTAGGTTCCTATATGGTAATATTTTAAACAAAATTGAGATATACTGAAATACGATGAAAGGGACGAGTATATAGGCGTTTTAAAGGGTCAAGAGAGTCGGGAAAAGGTGAGAGCCGGCCCCTGCTGTCTATAGAAAATCACCCCGGAGTAGTTCCCGGAAAGCTGAGAAGCGAGTAAGGGAGTTCGGTTTACCCGTTAACGTGAAAGAGGTGGATTTTCTCATATAATAGAGATTATCAATCAGGGTGGTATCGCGGTTATTATCCCGTCCCAGAGTTTAGGGGCGGGATTACCTTTTAAATAGGAGGCAAAACAAATCCATCGTTAAGAGGAGGAGAATGGCTTGTTTAATAAAGTAGAATCAACAATGGACTTTGTCAGAATAGAGGAAGAAATCCTTGATTTCTGGAATAAAAATGATACCTTTAAAAAGAGTGTCGACAGCAGAAAAGGCGGTAAGCAGTTTGTATTTTATGAAGGTCCGCCGACAGCAAATGGTAAACCACATGCAGGGCATGTTCTTACACGAGTTGTAAAAGACCTGATACCGAGGTACAAAACAATGCAGGGCTATCATGTAGAAAGGAAGGGCGGTTGGGATACTCACGGGCTTCCTGTTGAATTAGAAGTGGAAAAAGAGTTAGGTATTAGTGGGAAACAGGAGATCGAAAAATATGGCGTAGAAAAGTTTATAAAAAAATGCAAAGAAAGTGTTTTTACTTATGAAGAAGAATGGCGTAAGTTGAGCGAACGGGTTGGCTTCTGGATCGATATGGATAACCCGTATATAACTTATAAAAATGAGTATATAGAGTCTGTATGGTGGGCATTAAGACAAATTTGGGACAAAGGGCTATTATACAAAGGGCACAAGGTAGTTCCTTATTGTCCTAGGTGCGGCACATCTCTTTCGAGCCATGAGGTCGCTCAAGGATATAAAGAAGTTACAGAACCGTCTATTTTCGTGAGATTTGCTTTGGAAGATGAAGATAATACGTATTTCTTAGCATGGACCACTACCCCTTGGACCTTGCCTTCCAATGTAGCACTTGCAGTAGGTGAAAATGTTGATTATGCAGTTGTTGAATATATGGGTGAAAAATTAATTATTGCACAAGAGCTTACTAAAGAAGTATTAAACGGAGACTACAAAATCATTGATACTTTGAAAGGAAAGGAACTTGAAGGCAGGAGATATAAACCACTTTATAATTTTGGTAATTTAGGTGAAGAAGCTTTTTATGTTATTGTCGGTGATTTTGTATCTACTGAAGATGGTTCCGGTATAGTTCACATAGCACCTGCTTTTGGCGAAGATGACTCAATGGTAGGACATAAATATGGGCTGCCAGTATATCAACCTGTTGATGAACAAGGTAAGTTTGTTCCTGAAGTAAAACCTTGGGCAGGCATGTTTGTAAAAGATGCAGATGAAGGAATTATTAAGGATTTAGAGGAAAGAGGTATATTATATAAGATTGATGATTACACTCACACTTATCCCTTCTGCTGGCGCTGCCATACACCTTTACTGTATTATGCAAGGGGAAGCTGGTTCATAGAAACTACGGCTGTTAAAGATAAACTTTTAGAAAACAATCAAAAAATCAATTGGTATCCTGAACATATAAAAGATGGTAGATTCGGCAATTTTCTGGAAAATGTGGTAGATTGGTGTTTAAGCAGAGAAAGATATTGGGGGACACCTCTCAATATTTGGGAATGCAGCGAATGCGGCAATCAGCATTGTGTTGGCAGTATAGAAGAGCTAAAAAAAATGAGTGTTGAAAAAATCGAAGGGGATATCGAACTTCACAAACCCTATGTAGATGAAGTAAAACTGGTATGTTCAAAATGCGGTGGTAAAATGGATAGGGTTCCAGAAGTTATTGATTGCTGGTTTGATTCCGGATCAATGCCTTTTGCACAATACCACTATCCGTTTGAAAGCACATTTGAAGAAAATTTCCCGGCAGACTTTATATCGGAAGCAATAGACCAAACAAGAGGTTGGTTCTATAGTCTTGTAGTCATATCTACTATTGTATTTGGTGAACCCGCTTTTAAAAATTGCTTGGTTATGGGGCATGTCCTTGATGAATACGGACAAAAGATGAGCAAGCATAAAGGGAATGTCCTAGATCCTTGGATTATATTGAATGAACAAGGTGCAGATGCCATGAGATGGTATCTGTTTACTACAAGCCCGCCATGGTATCCCAGCAGGTTCTACCAAGATGCAGTAATAGAGGCACAAAGGAAGTTCTTAAATACCCTATGGAATGTATATTCTTTCTTTGTTTTATATGCAAATATCGACGGCTTTAACCCGAAAGAATACGAGATGGCTGTAGAAGATAGAACAGATATTGATAAATGGATTATCTCAAGGCTCAATAATACTATTAAAACTGTAAGAACAAATTTGGATAACTATAATATCACACCAGCTGCGAGAGCAATCGATGATCTGGTAGACGATATAAGTAACTGGTATCTCAGAAGGAGCAGGTCCAGGTATTGGAAGTCCGAAACTGATATTGATAAGATTGCAGCATATTTGACACTTTACGAGACTTTAGTGGCTACAGTTAAACTTGCTGCGCCTTTTATACCCTTTATTTCAGAGGCGATTTACAGAAATTTAGTTAGGTCGGTAGACTCGGAAGCTCCGGAAAGTGTGCATTTTTGTGATTATCCGATTGTTGTGGAAGAATATATAGATAATGATCTTGAAAGAGATATGGAAGTGGTTAGAAAGGTAGTAAACCTGGGACGAAGTGCAAGAAACCGCTCAAAAATCAAGAATAGACAGCCTTTATCAAAGATGTATATTAAATTAAAATATCCGCAAGAAAAGGGAGCAGTTTTAAGAGAAGATATGAACAGCCTTATAAAAGAAGAGCTTAACGTTAAAGAAATTTGTTTGGTAGATGATGTTGAGAGCTTTGTTTCTTATAAAATAAAACCCAGGTATGATGTTCTTGGACCCAAACATGGGAAGCTCATGTCTAAAATAGCGAAGGAAATTGCAGAGGCTGAACCGGCAAATATTCTGGATCAACTTGAAAAGAATGATGTAATAACACTCGATATAGCAGGTGAAACTGTTGAAATTTTAAAAGATGAACTTGAAATTAAAGCAGAAGATGCTGAAGGTTTTTGTGCTGAAGGTGATTACGGCTATTATGCTGTTCTAGATATAACGATTACAGAAGATCTTGAATTAGAGGGGTTAGCCAGAGAGCTTATAAGTAAGATTCAGAATTTACGTAAGGAAGCCGGATTTGAAGTAGAAAACAGAATAAACCTATATTATCAAGGTGATGAGAAGATAGACAAAACAATAGATAAATTCAATAATATGATAGCTAGTGAAACTTTGTCTGTTGATATTGAAAATAGAGAACCTGTCGATGGAAGCTATAGTAAAGAGATGAATATAAATGGCTATAA
>DUOC01000021.1 GCA_012839065.1 Thermoanaerobacterales bacterium
ATAATACCCGCGTTAAGGCTGCCGTTAAAGTCGTCTTACCGTGGTCTATGTGACCTATTGTGCCTACGTTCACGTGCGGCTTCGTCCGCTCAAACTTTTGCTTTGCCATTATGTTTCATCCTCCTTAGTTTCCTTTATAAATATAAAAATCGTTATAAGCAATAAAAAAATAGTATAAACTTAGAGTATATTATACCCAAATATAATTAAATTTTCAAATATTTTACGTAAAATATTTGATTTTCTAGTGTTTATGTAGGTTTACTTTGTAATTTAAATTAAAATGGAGCCCACAACCGGGCTTGAACCGGTGACCTCCGCCTTACCAAGGCGACGCTCTGCCTGCTGAGCTATGTGGGCTTAATATACTGGAACAATAATTATTTGGAGCGGGAAACGGGATTCGAACCCGCGACCCCCAGCTTGGAAGGCTGGTGCTCTAGCCTCTGAGCTACTCCCGCAATTGATGGTGGAGAGGGCTGGATTCGAACCAGCGAAGGTATCACCAGCAGATTTACAGTCTGCCCCCTTTGGCCGACTCGGGAACCTCTCCATAATTGCTGCAGTATTGATTATACAAATTTATCACCCATAAGTCAATACTATATTACTATACTTTTTTGTTATTGTCATTAATGAAATTAAATATAAGCAAACTTACATAATAAGCTCCTTTGACTACCGAATAAAAATTACAATTTTAATAATCGTCTCTTAATTCCAGATACCTCTCAAGTTTCCTTTTGACTCTTTGAAGGGCATTATCAATTGATTTGACATGTCGGTTTAATTCTTTCGATATTTCCTGGTATGATTTGCCTTCAAGATATGACATTAAAACTTCCCATTCAAGTCTGCTTAAGATTTCTCCCATTTTTTCTTCTATGTCATAAAATTCTTCACGGCTTATTACCAATTCTTCCGGATCAGTAACTTTAGTACCGGTCAAAACATCAAGCAGCGTTCTGTCAGAATCTTCATCATATATGGGCTTGTTAAGCGAGATGTATGAATTTAGAGGTATATGTTTTTGCCTGGTAGCTGTTTTTATTGCAGTTATAATTTGCCTTGTAATACACAGCTCAGCAAAAGCTCTAAAAGATGCTAACTTGTCTTTTCTGTAATCGCGAATTGCTTTATAGAGGCCTATCATTCCTTCCTGAACTATATCTTCCCTATCTGCTCCAATCAAAAAATATGATCTTGCTTTTGCTCTTACAAAGTTTTTATATTTATTAATTAGGTATTCCAGTGCTATGAGGTCTCCTCCCCTGGCGCAATCTACGAGCTCCTCATCTGACAAAATATCATATTCGTGAACTTGCTCCTTTGGTGAGCTTAAATTCACTCACATCGCCTCCATACATAAGAATTAAAAAGAACCAACTTTAAACCATATTATATCTATTAAAAATTTAATAGTCAAGCCTCGATCCCTATATAACGCCATTATAGAGGAGGTTAAGTTAATCGTGTTTTTTCCTCCATTCTTCTAATGCTTCTTTGACTTTCGTGCTTAACCGCAGTTCAAGAGGCTGTTTTCTTTTAAAGGTATTTTCCCGGTATTTTTCGATTGTGTTAAACATTTCCACGATTTCATTTTTTAATTCTCTTGGTGTTATTCTTTCTGCACCCTGAGCAAATATTATCTGCTGTTCCATCCAATCTGATGTCGCAACTCTTACCCTGAATTCATCTTTATAAGAAGCAATACATCTTTCAATAAAATTATCAGCTGTCTCACCCTCTTTAGTAAAAACCACATCAATACCATCGACTTTGTCCCTAAACTCCCTACCGCCTTTAACCTTATAAGCATCAAATACAACAATTATCTTTATATCTTTTACAGCTTGATATTGAGATAATATTTCTAGCAATTTAATACGGGCTGTCTCAAGTTCATAATCATACGGACTGTTCAATTTAAACCACGCGTTTATGATATTATAACCATCTACAAAAAGAATTTCCTTCACGGCACTGCTCCTTGTTTACTGCTTCTCTGCCTGAAAATCTCATATAATATAATAGCAGCTGCTGTTGCTGCATTTAATGAGGATATTTCCCCAACCATTGGAATAGAAACAAGAAAATCGCATTTTTCTTTTAAAAGCCTGCTTATACCCTTGCCTTCACCCCCTATAACTAAAGCCAACGGACCTTTAAGATCAGTTTCATATATAGAAGTGCCTTCCATGTCAGCACCTGCTATCCACAGCCCTTTTTCTTTTAGCATCTCTACTGTTCTATTAAGATTGGTTTCTCTGGCAACAGGTACATGTGCAGCTGCTCCAGCAGATGATTTTATTACCAGCGGGGTCACAGAAGCAGATCTCCTTTTAGGGATAACGATACCGTGAGCCCCTACAGCATCAGATGTCCTGATTATAGAACCTAGGTTATACGGGTCTTCTATACCGTCAAGGATAACTAATAAAGCATCTTCTCTTCTTTTGTCGGCTTTTTCCAGCAAGTCTTCTATTTCCGAATATTTGTATTCAGCCGTTTCGGCAATTATTCCCTGATGATTATATGTTTTTGATATCTTATCCAGATGTTTTTTGTCCAGTTCTTTAATCGGTATCCCCAAATCTTTTGCCATCGAAATAATTTCTAATATGGAGCCGCGCTTTTCCCCTTTTTCAATAATTATTCTATTTATTGGAGTTTTCGCTTTTAATGCTTCCAATACCGGGTTGCGCCCTTCAATTTGATCTGTCATGTCAATAATCCTTTCTAAAATACAATTTGCATCCAAAATAGAGAATAAAAACAGTCTCCCTCGAGCGACGTGAATATTTTGGAACCGTCCTCAATTTACAATTTATCATCTCAAAAAAGATGAGACAAACGCCAGCCAAGAGGACCATCCCTGTGGCAGGTTGACGCAAATGCCGACTAGTTTCTCCAAAAAGACGGCATAAATAAAACCAAAACAGTATAAAGTTCGAGCCTTCCTATTAGCATACATATAATAAGTAAGATTTTTGTCAAGGCTGTCATGCCACCATAATTCATAGTAGGACCTACAAGCCCGAGCCCGGGACCCACATTGCCTAATGTAGCAGCAACAGAAGATGCTGCACTTATCAAGTCCAGACCCTGAAGAGCCACCAGTAAAGTCATTATAAAAAATATCGATATGAACAGGAAAAAGAAGTTTGTTACTTTTTGCATGACTTCATCAGGTATAGTTTTCCCGTCTATCCTTATGCTCATAACGGCATTGGGATGAAACACCTTAAGCATTTCTCGTTTAGCATTTTTAATAAGCATCAGAATACGAATATGTTTTATAGAGCCCGCTGTGGAGCCCGCACAACCCCCAAAGAACATAAGGAGCATTAAAATCCCTTTGCTGAAATCTGGCCACAAATCGAAATCCGCTGTTGCAAAACCGGTAGTTGTAATTATAGAACTTACTTGAAACATAGCATACCTTAATGATTGTCCTATTGAACTGTATACATTCCCAAACAAGTTAATAGAAATAACAGCTATGGAAATAGCGATAACAATAATATAGAATCTAAATTCTTCATTTTTAAAGAAGTTAAACGATTTTTTGTTGTAAAGATGAAAATATAATGAGAAGTTTGTCCCAGACATAACCATAAATACTGCAACTACAATTTCTATATACAAGCTATTATATGCACCTATACTTTGATTCTTAGACGAAAAACCTCCTGTTCCGACTGTGGCAAAGGTATGGATAACTGCATCAAACAGACTCATGCCTCCAAAATAAAGGAGGATAATTTCCAATAATGTTATTATAATGTAAGTTCCATAAAGAATTTGAGCAGTTTTTGCTACACTTGGAGCAATTTTTTTATTGCTCATAGGTCCAGGAGATTCTGCTTTAAGTACCTGAAAGGAACCCCCTACTGAAGGCGAAACTGCAAGGGTTAGAACCAGAATCCCCATTCCCCCTATCCAGTGGGTAAAACACCTCCAGAAATTAAAACTGTAGGGTATTGCTTCAACATTATTGAGTACCGTTGCACCGGTTGTTGTAAAACCTGAAACCGTTTCAAAAAGTGCATCTAAATAAGAAGGTAAAATGCCTCCAAAATAAAAAGGGAGCGCCCCAATTATTGATGTCAAAAGCCACCCAAAAGTAACTATAGCAAAACCCTCTTTATACCCTATTTTTGTACTTTCAGGTTTTAGGCAGTTAAGTAACCCCCCTGATATAAATGCAGTGAAAATTGCAATAATAAAGGGCATATAACAACATGATTCTCTAAAAAAGACTGCTATTAATAAGGGGATAATTAAAATACCCCCTTCACATATTAATAGAACGCCCAAAACCTTTTGAATCAACGTATGGTTCATCTTTACTTCCTCCGATCGGTTCCGCAAAAAGGGCACGGGTCTTTTCTATAGAAGGTTGCAAGCTGAAAATAATAACCCTGTCCCCTCCTCTTAGCTGAGTATTCCCATCAGGTATAATTACAGAACCCTGCCTAACTATTGAAGAAACTAATACTCCGTGAGGGAACTTAATGTCTCTTAATGTTTTGTTAACTGACACAGACTTTTTGCCTACTATCAGTTCTAATACTTCAGCTTCCCCTTCCATAAGCAATGAAACCGATAGAATCCTTTCACCCCTGATATAACGAAGTATATCACTAGCCGTTATTAAACGCGGGCTGACAGCAACATCAACCCCAATAGTTTCTATAATTGAAGTATAGTTAGGTCTACTTACTTTTGCTATAACCTTTTTAGCACCCAGACGTTTAGCAAGCAGAGAGACAAGCAGGTTTTCTTCATCATAACCTGTTACAGAGATAAACACATCTACTTCATTGACCTTTTCCATTTCCAATAGCTCTATATTTGTACCATCACCGTTCAGAATTAATGCTCCATCCCCTAATATATCGGATAACTCTTTGCATCGATCTATATCCTGTTCAATCAGTTTAACAGAAATGCCAATATCTACGAGAAACTTTGTAAGGTAATATCCTATCCTACCCCCACCTACTATCATAACTTTTCTAACTTTGCCAAGCTGGGGCATGTTAATCATATTACAAAATTCAGCTATACTGTCTTTCATGCCGATTATATATAAGGTATCGGCTTCCAAAATATAATCTTCTCCATTTGGTATTATTATCTTCCCATCCCTTGATATAGCACCTATAAGCATATTTTTAGGCATAATCAGATCTTTGATCTGTTTTCCTGCCATAAAAATCCCGTTTTTTACCGGGACTTCTATCATCCTAACCCTGCCTTTAGCAAAGTCTTCAACACTTCCACTGTAGGTATTCATTATATGACCTATAATTGCTTTTGCAGTGGCTTTTTCAGGGTTAATAATATAATCAATTCCAAATTTCTCTTTAATAAAATTTAATTCATTAGCATATTCGGGATCCCTTATTCTCGCAATCGCTTTTATGTCTGCCATCTGTTTAGCTGTTATACAGGCAACCATATTTACCTCATCACTATTGGTTACAGCAATAAACAGATCACTGTTTTTAACTCCTGCCTCTTCTAATACCTTTGTACTTATACCATTTCCCCTGATTGTTAGTACATCAATATTTTCATTGAGCCTGTTCAAAACCTCTTGATCTGTATCCACAACTACAATATCATGTTTTTCTCTGCTAAGACTTGTTGCTATCTGGTAACCTACTTTACCTGATCCTATAATTACTATCCTCATATTAGTTGACCCCCCAAACTAAAACTTACTTCGTCTGATTGAAATATATAGTTACCAAGCCCACAGCGGACTCCCACCGCCTAGTTATCACACATGCTGGGCACACCTACGAAACGGTGAGGGCACCGTTCCCTACATTCAAAACGATAGAATCTCCCTTAGATTAATGATTCTTTATTCGTCCGCAAGACATAGCCCCTTCCCTGCATATTCCTTCACTGATACAAGGAGGACCTGCTTTTTCGAATAGGATAGGGGCAACCTTTTTAACTTCTTCCAGCATTTTGTCAGCAAGTTTTCTGATTTCCCATTGTGCCCTTGTACAGCATCTCAGCTTGAAGAAATTATGCAATGATCGAGCATTAAATGTACAGATCAGACTGGTTTCACAGGCATTTGGAAGTACAAAACGTGCGTCTTCTCTATGAACCCCCAATTTTATAAGGTTTTTGTATGTGTTTCTGATGTTATCCATTTCTTTTTCGTAAATTTCTTTTGCCTCCGGATTATTATTAATAAATGGAGGAATTACATAATCAAAGTCTTCTTCTTTTATATACCTTTGAGACTTCTGCGAATAGCTTGCTATTCTATGACGTACCAATTGGTGACTTGAAGAACGGGATATCCCCGAAATAGCAAAAGTAAATGACGCGTGTTCTATAGGTGACATATGGCCCATAGCAACCAATTTGCGTAAAAAATCCTCTACTTCTTTATCTGAAAAATCCTCTAATATTCTTTTTGCTCCAACAGGCGAATAGCACATCCTCGCAGCAGCAGCTACAGTTCTTTCAGGATCTGGAGTAAAACTTATGAGCTTAACATCCATTAAAAAAGACCCCCTAATCATTTTATAAGATTATATCATTTAGATGTACCTGCTTCAATACAATCCAGGTTGTTTAAAATAATATAAAGTATTTCATTAAGCCTATCAAGTTTGCCAGTCAAATAAAGATACCCTATCAATGCCTCAAGTCCGGTACTGTAACGGTATTCAACCGCATTTGAGCTTCTGGGCAGATTCGATTTGGTATTTCTGCCTTTTAATACGATCTCTTTTTCTTCACTGTTTAGAAAAGGCTCAATAGCATGAACAATGGCAGATTGAGCACTGGAATTCACATACTTTACAGCTTCATCATGAATTTTATGCAATTTTCGCCTTTTATCAAAAACCAAAAATGTCCTTATAAAAAGTTCATATACACAATCACCTACATATGCCCAAACTAATGGGGAAAGCTCCCCTACTTTAATTTCAGCCTCTGCTTTCCCTTTATAATCATGATGATCCAAAAATTTCCCTGATATAGTTTCAATTAATTTCATAGGATCTCTTTCTTCCATCGTACACCTCCCGGGGTATCTTCTAAAATAATACCCATTTTTTTCAGCTGTTCTCTTATGGAATCAGCAGTTGACCAATCTTTATTTCTACGTGCTTCTTCACGTTTTTTTATTAATAACTCTATTTCTTCTTCCAAGTTAACTTCTCCCTCTTTTTTGAGAATACCCAGTATTCCGCCCAGTTCTTTCATCAAAGCAAGTGCTTTTTGCCCGGAATCGGCAGAAACTCCTTCCCTTAATGCAGTATTAATCTCCCGAGAAAGTTCAAACAGCACAGAAATGGCATCTGCTGTATTAAAATCGTCTTCCATTGCCTTTATATATCTTTCTTTGTATGGTTCAAGTTCAATCGTTAAACCCGGAGATGCAGTTTGACCGGCTGTGTTTTTTAAATAATAAGTAAGATCATTTACCGTATTATATAGCCTTTCTAATCCTTTTTGTGCTTGATCGATCAGTTCCATACTATAATTAATAGGGCTTCTGTAATGAGCAGAAAGCATGAAGAATCTTATAACTTCCGGATCATATTTAGATAAAACATCCCTTGCGGTAAAAAAATTACCGAGAGATTTTGACATCTTCTCATTGTTGATGTTTAAATAGCCTACATGCATCCAGTACTTTGCAAATGGCTTGCCGGTTGCCCCTTCGCTCTGGGCAATCTCGTTTTCGTGGTGAGGAAATATCAGGTCTGGTCCGCCTGCATGGATGTCTATAGTTTCACCTAGAAATTTAAGCGCCATAGCCGAACACTCGATGTGCCATCCGGGTCTGCCTTTCCCCCAAGGGCTTTCCCAAGAAGGTTCTCCTTGTTTTGCTTTCTTCCAAAGCGCAAAATCTAAGGGATCTTCTTTCTTCTCACCAACCTCAATCCTAGCCCCGGCTGCTAATTCATCAATATCCTGGTGTGATAATTTGCCATACCCTTCAAATTTCCTGGTTCTATAATATACATCACCATCAACTTCATAAGCATAACCTTCATCATAAAGTTTTTTTACAAGCTCTATAATATCAGAAATAGTCTCGGTTGCCCTGGGATGATAATCTGCTCTTTCTATCCCTAACGCATCTGCATCCTTAAAGTATTCCTGTATATATTTGTCAGCTAATTCCTTAACAGAAATTCCTTCTTCATTTGCTCTTTTTATCAGCTTATCATCTATATCTGTAAAGTTCTGAACATAAGTAACCTTGTAGCCGCGATATTTAAGGAACCTTCTAAAAGTTTCGAAAGTGATAAATACCCTTGCATTACCTATATGAAAAAAATCATAAACTGTCGGTCCGCAGACATAGATTTTTACTTCTTTATCTTTTAAAGGTACAAATTCTTCCCTTCTTCTTGTGAGGGTATTATATATTTGCATTATAGCATTACCTCCTTATATTGTTGTTATTTTCATATTTCTTCCAGTCGTTTTTCCAGTTCGCTAATCTTATTCTGCAGGCTTTTTAGTACCTCTGCTACCGGATCAGGGAGTTCATGGTGTTTTAAGTCTATTTCCGTAAAGTCCATCATATCTCTTGCAGCTATCCTGCCCGGGACACCTACTACTGTCGAATTAGGCGGTACTTCACTTAAAACTACGGCGCCTGCTCCTATTTTTGACCTGTCTCCTACTTTAAAAGGACCTAATATTTTTGCCCCGGCACCAATAACAACATTATTCCCTATAGTAGGATGCCTTTTCCCCTTTTGTTTACCTGTTCCCCCCAGTGTAACCCCCTGGTAAAGAGTCACATTTTCGCCTATTTCAGTTGTTTCACCTATAACTATACCCATTCCGTGATCAATAAACAATCCTTTACCTATCTTTGCACCGGGATGTATTTCTATACCTGTAAAAAATCTGTTAATCTGTGATATGAGCCTGGGGATCAGGATTAATTTCTTATTATAAAAATAATGGGCAATACGATGCAGCACAACAGCATGAAACCCGGGATAGCATATTATAACTTCTAATACGCTTTTTGCAGCCGGATCTCGCTCAAATACTACCTTGATATCATTCTTTAGAGTTTCGATAACCCCTTTAAACATCCTATACACACACTCATCCCTCCTAAAAAAAATTAACTCCTTTCATCTCGTTTCAGAGACGAAAGGAGTCCGCGTTTCCACTCTGTTTGGGGAAATAAATATCCCCCACTCAATAAATTTAACGGTTTTACCGTCAGCTGCTACTGTTAATTCACAGCTGAGACTCCAGGATGCAATTTCTGTTTTATCCATCCCGAAACTGCTCTCAGCCCAGTGACAGTTCCTCTCTTTGGGTTCGAATAAAACATACTGGTTCCTTTCATTGCCCATTTATTTTTATTATATATTATACAATTCAATCACGTTTTGAGTCAAGGTTAATAAAATTATTTTTTGCATAATCTAGCCTCTTTAGAATTTTTTCTTTATCTAAAAACATCATTAATTTAGCCAGTTCCGGACCATGTGTTTTCCCTGAAATAAGTATCCTTATTGGCATAAACAGATTTTTCCCTTTTATGCCGGTCTCTTTTTGTATCTCTTTAAATACCTTTTTCGTAAAATCTTCGTCAATATCTTCTGCCTGTTCTATTTTTTCTTTAAAAACATCAAGCAGCTTCGGAATATGGTCCATTTGCAAAATTTCCTTTGCTTCATCGCCTTCAAGCACAATTTGTTCTTCAAAAAACAGCTTTGCTTTTTCGGGTATCTCAGACAAAACATTAACTCCTTCTCTAACAGAATCAACTATCCCTTTGACATAATCAAATCTTTCTTCAAGATCCTGTTCATTAATATAACCGGCTTTAATTAAATAAGGGGCAGCAAGTTTTGTAATATAGTCAATTGGGCTTTTCCTTATATAATAACCGTTCATCCAGTTTAATTTATCAATATCAAATACTGCAGGGTTTTTCGCAACCCTCTCAAGTGAAAAACGTTCACACAGTTCTTCCATGGAAAATATCTCTTCTTCATCTTCAGGAGACCATCCCAAAAGCGCCAAAAAGTTAACAATAGCTTCAGGTAAATAGCCTTCATCTCTATATTGTTCTACCCATGTAGATCCGTGCCTCTTACTCATTTTACTTCTGTCTTTGCCTAGGATTAATGAAACATGAGCAAATTTAGGTATTTCTAAACCTAATGCTTCATATATCAAGACCTGACGCGGGGTATTCGATAGATGTTCTTCACCCCTTATTATATGGGTTATCTTCATCAGATAATCGTCAATTACTACAGCAAAATTATATACAGGCAGACCATCAGATTTTACAATTACAAAGTCGCCTATACCACTGCTTTCAAATTCAACCCTTCCCCGCACCAAATCGTCTACAATTACTGTTTGATTTTCCGGGACTCTAAATCTGATTGTAGGTTTTCTGCCCTCTTTTTCATATGCTTCTATCTGTTCCGGCGTAAGATTTCTGCACCTTCCCATATACATTGGCATATGGTCTTCTTTTAAGAGCCTTTGCCTCTCTTCTTCCAATTCTTCGGGAGTACAGTAGCAGTAATACGCTTTGCCTTCTTCAAGGAGTTTATCTACATATTTTTTATAAATATGTTTTCTGTCTGTTGAACGATAAGGCCCGAATTCTCCACCTTTTATAGGCCCTTCATCCCAATCAATACCAAGCCATTTTAAATCCCTGATAATTACCTCTTCCAGTTCAGGAGATGATCTTTTTAAATCCGTATCCTCTATTCGTAAAACAAGCTTCCCAGCATTTTTTCTTGCAAAAAGATAATTAAAAAGTGCAGTCCTTGCGCCCCCTATATGTAAGTGTCCCGTGGGACTGGGTGCAAACCTTACCCTAACCATTTTTTATCCTCCTCACATATAAAATCCGTTATACAATACATCATGTATTTATTGATAAGTGTAGCCCTAGGTAAAATGAGAATCTATTTGAGAAATCAAGACCTGTTAAAAATAGTCTTGTTAAGGGGTCACATCATCTTCAGCTCATAAGAGTCCTACACAGAAATATTATTTAAATAAGTGTAGAGACAGAGAAAGCTGCTATCCCTTCTCCTTTACCTACAAACCCAAGCCCTTCAGTTGTCGTGGCTTTTATATTTATGCAGCTGATATCTATACCCAATACTTTACTTATACTTTTCTCCATTTGATCAAAATAATTAAGTAGTTTAGGTCTTTCAGCCGCAATAATCACATCAATATTATTCACTTTGTATCCTCTATCATAAATCATATCTCTTATTCTGCCAAGGAGTATTAGACTAGAGATATCTTTATAAGCCGGGTCATCATCTGGGAAAATCCTTCC
Source organism: Thermoanaerobacterales bacterium (assembly GCA_012839065.1). Classification (GTDB taxonomy): domain Bacteria; phylum Bacillota; class Thermosediminibacteria; order Koleobacterales; family Koleobacteraceae; genus DUOC01. Next base: position 11,348 of record DUOC01000021.1, read on the forward strand.
TATATCACCTAGCCCTGCAGCCCCGATAATAGAATCAATGACAGCATGTATAACAACATCAGCATCAGAATGTCCGTCAAGACCTTTTGAATAAGGTATTTCAACCCCGCCAAGAATTAATTTCCTGCCTTCTATCAGTTGATGCACATCAAAACCAATACCTACACGAAACACTTAAAACACCTTCTTTAGATCGGAGAATTATAAGTTAAAATTAATTCCGCAAATTTCAGATCATCCGGTGTAGTTATTTTTATATTTTCATAAGACCCCTCTATTATTTTAACCTTTTCCCCCATCTTTTCAACCAAAGAAGCATCATCTGTTCCTATAAAACCACTTGCCCTTGCTCTTTCATGAGCCTCCATAATCAAATCATATTTGAATGCTTGAGGAGTTTGGGCTGCCCAAAGTATATCTCTGTCAGGAGTACTGACAATATAATGCCCTTTGTCAATAATTTTTATAGTATCTTTAACAGGGACAGCTGCACAGCAGGCTCCATATACACAGGCATTATTTAGCACGTCTATAATAAGCTTTTTGCTGATAAGGGGTCTTACCCCATCATGAATAATAACAAAATCGGTTTGAGGTTTACAAAACCTCAAACCATTATATACCGAATCCTGTCTCTTCTCGCCACCCGGAACTAATATAACATCACCAAATCCATATTTATTTATTATCTCTTCCCTGCAGAACTGCATTTCTTTTTCATCTGCTACTAATATAATTTGATTTATCTCTTTTACACCTAAAAATGCTTCAACTGTATGGACAATAACCGGCTTATTTTTTAATTTCAAAAATTGTTTACTTGTTTGTGTGCCCATTCTGCGTCCCTTACCGGCGATCGGAATCACAGCAGCTGTTTCCATAAAACCCACCTCTATAAAGCCTTCTGTTCCTGTTTAGGCTTGGCGAATATCATCCTCCCTGCTGCAGTCTGTAAAACACTAGTTACTAAAACACCTATGTTTTCACCAATATGTTTCCTGCCACCATCGACAACTATCATGGTTCCGTCATCTAGATATGCTATACCTTGCCCTGATTCCTTTCCATCTTTAATTACCTGAACCATCATTTCTTCACCCGGCAAAACTATTGGTTTAACTGCATTAGCAAGTTCATTAATATTTAACACTTGTACTCCTTGGAGTTCAGCAACTTTGTTTAGGTTATAATCATTGGTCAATATTTGGCCTTTTAGTATTTGTGCAAGCTTAACCAGTTTACTATCTACCTCAACAATGTCATCAAAATCACCATTATATATCTCTACTTTTACATTTAATTCTTTTTGGATTTTGTTTAGGATATCAAGCCCTCTCCTGCCTCTGTTTCTTTTTAATAGATCCGAAGAATCGGCAATATGTCTCAATTCATCAAGCACAAAAGCCGGTATTACAAGTTTACCTTCCAAAAAACCTGTTTCACAGATATCAGCTATCCTACCGTCTATTATAACACTTGTGTCAAGAATCTTCGGTTTAAGCTCATTCCCCATTTTTGAACTGTGTTTATCTTTCAAACTCGTCTTCGTTATAGGCAGGATACTCGACAGCTCCTCCTTTTTCTTCAAAAAGATGCTCATCCCCAAATAGCCCAGAATTATATTAGCCAGTACAGGCAGGTACCTGCCAATCCACGGGATAAGTAAAAAAGCCCTTGTGAGTAAGTTTGCTACAATCAGCCCCATAATAAGACCAAAAAAACCGTATATGATTTCATTTATCGGTGTTTTTTGAAGTTTAGTCTCAACCCACGCAGTAGTTTTCTTGCCCCAGTTAATCAGCCACGGGCTTATAATAAATAATATTAGTCCCCCTATTAACCCCCCTATGGCTGATATAACAATAGGACTCAGCACCCCAAATCTATAAACCAGAAAACTTTCCAAAACATAATATTTGATAGTAATACTAGTTAATTGATAAAAAAGTGCCATTCCTATAATTACCAGAACTCCTCTTACAATATTTTCTATCAATAGAATTCACCTCCTTTTTTAGCAGTTATTTTATATTCTTTTCAAATATAATGTTTTTATAACACGATTATATAGTATTTTATTATTAAAATCCATTACTAATATCATTATTTTTTTATGTATTAATACTAAAAAAAATCAACGTCATACAATTGCTATGACGTTTAATCCAATATAGACTCTAATATATCTTCCGCTTCTGTCTCATGGATCCCCTTGACAAGAATCAATTCGCTTATCAAGATCTGTTTTGCATTATCAAGCATTTTCCTTTCACTGGTGGAAAGCCCTTTTTCTCTTTCTCTAAACATGAGATTCCTTACTACTTCAGCCACTTTAAATATATTCCCGCTTTTTATCTTTTCCAGGTGAGCCCTGTATCGATGATTCCAATTAGAAGACATGGTAATATTTTTATCTTTCAGCACCTCAATTACTTTATCAATATCTTTGCTCTTTATCACCTTTCTCAAACCGATCTCATCAACGTTGTTCAGAGGCACCATAACTTTCATATCACCAATAGGCAGCTTCATAATATAATATTTTTGTTTCTCACCCAAAATCTCTCTTTCTTCAATTGCTTCAATTACTCCCGCCCCATGCATCGGATATACTATTTTATCTCCTATATTGAACATTAAGCCTACCTCCTCTGTCATTTACAGCATTAAAGCATAAAGGTTCCTAATTTTAAAATATCATATTTTCATAATATTGTCAAGAAAACTAATTATTCTATCACATCATATAGAATGTGTCAAGATATTTATTTTGTGAATTGTAGTTATTTTCTAGAGAAGTCAAACATATGTGACACGACCTCTGAAAAACAAATATCCCATTCAATTCGGCTACATAAAAAAATCGAATATTTGAAATGTTATTATTATTTTTATTGACAAATCGAACAACTTAAATTTATAATAAATGCAAGGATTATACCAAGGAGAGTGATATTTTTGTTAAAGAACAATATGTGTACTGAATTTCAAGAAGCAGTGTCATATTGTCTAATAAGGCATAGAAGTATAATCGATGTGATTACAAAACTTCAAGAATCAAATGCACGTGTTAGCAGAGCTATTGCAAAAAGTATCACTGTGTGCGGCTGTCTCAAAATTAATGCGGAGAAACAAAATATCCCGCAAGATGCAGATCTGTCTGAACTAAAAAAATATATGCAAAGCCATTTAAAAGGTGAACTATGCCGCAACTGTACAGAAACTATTGAAAGAGAAATCGGTACCAATATTTTCTATACAACTGCTCTCTGCGAACTTTTAGGGCTCGATCTTAACGATATTCTTACAAAAGAGTACAATAAAATCACTACTTTGGGTATTTATAATTTATCATGAATAAATTATTGCTTCATCCTCCAAGCACAACTTCCAGCCCCTGTCTTAAATTGCTTACTCCTATAATTTCAATATCATCAGATTTCTTTAATCCTTTTAAGTTGTCTTTAGGTATCACACATCTGGTAAATCCTAATTTGGCAGCTTCTTTAAGTCTGCTTTCTATATAGTTAACACCCCTTATTTCACCGGCAAGCCCAACTTCACCTATAGCAACAGTGCCGGGATTAATTTTAATTTCTTTAAAGCTGGAAGCAATAGCTGCCGCAATGCCTAAATCCGCAGCAGGTTCATCAATCCTCATACCCCCTGCTACATTTAGATATGCATCTTCATTTGAAAGATTCAGCCCAAGTCTTTTTTCCAATACAGCCATAAGCAAAACAACCCTATTATAATCTAAACCGGTAGCCGTCCTTCTAGGCATTCCAAAAGTAGTAGTGCTAAGCAGCGCCTGTATCTCAATAAGTATAGGTCGGGTTCCTTCTATGCTTGAGACTACTATAGAGCCAGATACACCTTCAGGTCTACCGGAAAGTAGCATTTCAGAAGGATTCAAAACTTCCTTAAGCCCTTTCTCGTCCATCTCAAATATACCTATCTCATTAGTAGAACCAAACCTGTTCTTCACCGACCTTAATATCCTATAAGGATAGTGACGCTCACCTTCAAAATATAGAACACAGTCCACCATATGTTCAAGAACCCTTGGCCCGGCTATAGAACCATCTTTTGTAATATGGCCGATCGTAAATATTGCAACTTCTGATGTCTTTGCCAATCTCATCAGATGAGCTGCACACTCCCTTACCTGCCCTACGCTCCCAGGTGCAGATGCCATATCGGGATGATATATTGCTTGAATAGAATCAACTACTACAAGAAGAGGTTCCATCGTTCTTATATAAGTTTCCACGGCATTAATATTCGTTTCAGAAGCTATGTAGAGTTCCTTAGAACCTAAACCGAGACGCTTTGATCTCATTTTTATCTGGTTTAAAGATTCTTCACCTGAAATATAAAGGACCTTGCCGGAACCTGAAGCTAAAAGTGATGAAACCTGCAGCAAAAGTGTAGATTTGCCTATCCCGGGATCCCCGGCTATTAAAACAAAGGAGCCGGGGACGATCCCGCCCCCAAGCACCCTGTCAAGCTCAAGTATACCGGATGATATTCTTACTTCACCTTCAAGGGGTATTTCATTAATACTGATCGGTCTTTTAATATTATCTGTTCTAGTACTCTTCCCTGCTGCTTGAACAATTTCTTCCTGCAGCGAATTCCATTCACCACACTCCGGGCATTTACCCATCCACTTGTTTGTCTCATAGCCGCATTGCTGACAGATAAAACTCGTCTTTATTTTTGACAAAACCCATTCCCCCTCCCCAGTTACTACACCTGTTTATTATTTTAAAACCTCGGCATGTTGTTGTTTGTTAAAAGTAAGCTTACCATTATCACTGTCTATTAAAACTGTATCGCCTTCCTTGATTTTTCCCTCAAGTATCTTTTCAGAAAGGGGGTTTTCGACAAGCCGCTGAATAGCTCTTCTTAAAGGTCTGGCGCCAAACATTGGGTCAAACCCTTCTTTGGTTATTACTTTCTTGCCGTTTTCTGTTACTTGAATTTTAATATCAAATTCTTTCATACGTTCATTTAACTGCTCCAGCATTAAATCAACAATTTTTTCAAGATGCTGTTCATTTAAGGCATGGAATACAATTACTTCATCTAATCTGTTTAGGAACTCGGGTCTGAAAACCCTTTTTAGTTCATTTAATACATTGTCCTTCATTTTGCTGTAAGATTCTTCTTCATCTTGTTCTGCAACAAAACCAAGAGGCTTTTCTTTTTGTATTAGATGGGCACCCACATTAGAAGTCATTATTAATACTGTGTTGCTAAAATCCACAGTCCTTCCTTGTGCATCTGTCAGTCTTCCATCTTCCAGAATCTGTAATAATATATTAAATACATCAGGATTAGCTTTTTCTATTTCATCCAACAGTATCACTGAAAAAGGTTTTCTTCTTACTGCTTCAGTAAGTTGACCGCCCTCTTCATAGCCTACATAACCGGGAGGTGCACCTACTAACCGTGAAACCGTATGCCTTTCCATGTATTCCGACATATCTATTCTGATCATTGCTTCTTCATACCCGAATAAAGCTTCAGCTAATGCTTTGGCTAACTCCGATTTACCTACACCTGTAGGCCCAAGGAAAATAAAAGAACCAACTGGTCTTTTAGGATCTTTTAATCCTGCTCTTGCTCTCCTTACAGCTCTAGATATGGCTTCTACCGCTTCATCCTGTCCTATTACTCTCTTATGCAGAATTTCCTCCATTTTCAGAAGCCTCTCTGCTTCTTCTTCCGTAAGCTTCTCTACAGGGATACCAGTCCAACTTGATACAATCGCCGCTATTTCTTCTTCATCTACTGTTGATTTGTCTATTTTGTTATTCTGCTGCCATTTCTGTTTGAGTCGTGAAAGCTGCCCCTTTATTTTTCTTTCTTTATCACGTAAACTTGCAGCTTTTTCAAACTCCTGACTCTTAATAGCTGCATCCTTTTCCTTTTGTATTTCTTCCAACTTATCTTCCAGATCTTTTAATTCGGGGGGTGCAGTCAAGATTTTCAACCTTACCCTTGATGCTGCTTCATCTATAAGGTCTATTGCTTTATCCGGCAAAAACCTGTCGGCTATATAGCGGCTGGATAGAACAGCTGCTGCTTTTATGGCATCATCTGTTATCTTAACTCTATGATGTGCTTCATATTTATCTCGCAGTCCCTTTAAAATAGCTATGGTATCTTCTACTGAAGGTTCAGACACGATTATAGGCTGAAAACGTCTTTCTAAAGCCGGGTCTCTTTCAACATATTTTCTGTACTCATCTAATGTTGTAGCACCTATAGTTTGAAGCTCACCTCTGGCAAGTGCAGGCTTTAATATATTAGAAGCATCAATAGCACCTTCAGCTGCCCCTGCCCCAATAATTGTATGCATCTCATCGATAAAAAGTATAATATTGCTCGATTCTTTTATTTCGTTTATAACTTTTTTCAGCCTTTCTTCGAATTCGCCCCTAAATTTAGTACCTGCTACTAATGATGGAAGGTCAAGAGTAACCACCCTTTTATCTTTAAGAGTCTCTGGCACATTGCCTGCTACTATCATTTGTGCTAACCCTTCTGCAATAGCCGTTTTCCCTACACCGGGATCCCCTATAAGACATGGATTGTTTTTAGTCCTTCTTGATAAAATCTGTATTACCCTCTCAATCTCCTTTTCTCTCCCAATAACCGGATCAAGCTTCCCCTCTTCTGCCAATTCCGTTAAATCTCTTCCAAACTGATCCAGGTTAGGGGTTTCTGTTTTCTTTTTTTGCATAGATGCTATGCCATACTCTTCGCCTAACATTTTAATGACTTCATTTCGTGTTTTATCTAAATCCACTCCAAGATTCATCAGAACCTGAGCAGCAACTCCTTCACCTTCCCTAATCAAAGCCAACAATATATGTTCTGTACCAATATAATTATGTCCAAGTCTTCTTGCTTCGTCATATGCAAGTTCAAGTACCATCTTTGCCCTTGGAGTGTAACCGATAAATTCTTTTGGTATTGGATCCCCTGCACCTAACAGCTTAATAACTTCCTTTCGAACCGTTTTGGTATCAATTCCCATATTGACAAGAACCTTAGCCGCTATACCTTCCCCTTCAGCAATAAGCCCGAGAAGAATATGTTCTGTGCCTATCAAATTATGATTTAGCCTTTTGGCTTCTTGTTGTGCCAAGAGAATAGCTCTTTGAGCCCTCTCTGTAAATTTCCCAAACATTATTAAACACCTCCTAAATCAAGTTCAGCAAAGCGATTTCTTATTATTTCAGCCCTTCTTACATCCCTTTCATAAGGACTTAATTCTTTGCCTGCTAACTCTTGTAAATAAGCAGATCTAATTAAAATCATCAGCTCATTTAACATCTTCAAATTTATATTCTCAAGCAAACCTAATTCTACCCCTAATCTTACATCAGAAAGAAGCTGTATTGCTTCTTCAGAAGAAATAATATAGGCATTGCTTATAATACCGTACGACCTTCCTATTTTATCGCAAAGTTTAGCTTTCCTTTCTTTTAAAAGTACCTCTCTAACAGCCCGTTCTTGTTCAATTATCTGTTTTGTTACCCCATTTAAATTTTCAATAATTTCGCTTTCAGTCTGCCCCAGTGTAATCTGGTTCGATATCTGATATATATTCCCAATTGCTTGTGTTCCTTCTCCATATAATCCCCTAACCGTTAAGCCTACCTGACTTATGGTTGAAAAAATGCGGTTTAGCTGACCCGTCATAATAAGAGCAGGGAGGTGCACCATGACAGAAACCCTAATTCCCGTACCTACATTTGTAGGGCAAGATGTAAGATACCCCATTTGTTCGCTAAAGGCATAATTTAAGCGTGCTTCAAGGATATCATCGATTTTATTACACAACTGCCATGCCTTTTCAAGCTGTTGTCCCGAAAAAAGAGTTTGTATCCTCAAATGGTCTTCCTCATTAACCATTATGCTCACAACTTCATCATATCTGATAATTGCCGCACCGTTATCATTATCTGCTAAGCTGGGACTTATTAGGTGTTTTTCTACTAATGCTTTCCTTGCAAGAAATGATAGATCTCTCATAGTTACTAATTCGAATTCATTAGGGCTATTTTCCTGTAATACTTTATTGACTTTTTTTGTAATTTCCTCACTATCTTCTTTGCTCATTAAATACGGAAATGGTATTTCAGACAAGTTCCTTGCAAGCCTAACCCTTGAGCTTATTACCGTATCTGATTCAGGTCCATCACCATCCATCCACTTCCCAGCCGACTCTTTTATAAAATCTTCAAGAGGCATAGCACGCCCTCCCTTATTATTTAATATTGTTCTCAAGTTCCTTTATTTTATCTCTTAACTCAGCTGCCTTTTCAAATTCTTCCCTTTGAACTGCAAGCTCCATTTCTTTTTTTAGCATTTCAATTTCTTTTTTCAGTCTTATTTCTCCACCGGTTCTTCTCGGCACTTTGCCTGTATGGACACTGCTCCCATGAATCCTTCTAAGAATCGGTTCTATCCCATTTTCAAATGTATTGTAGCATCTGCTGCACCCGAAACGACCGACCTGACTAAATTGATTGAAATTCATGCCGCACAATGGGCATTTAACCGTCGGTGCAGTGCTCATGGTTGGCGGATTTTCCTTCGCGCTGTCCAGCAAACCGGCTAATAATTGATGAATCGTAAAGTTGGGTTGAAAACTAATCCCGTAATCACCAAGCTCTTTAGCACATCCTTCACATAAATGTCTCTCGGTTTTTGCGCCGTTAACAATCTTAGTTATATGAACCGTTGCAGGATTTTTCCCGCATTCATCACAGAACATATTCCATTCCCCCTTAAAGAGATTGATAATATAATATTGAAGAAATTATCCCTTTCAGAATATTAGCCCTTAAGGCACCTTCGTCAGATACATTAAGGTTTAGATTCCTTCTATCAATAGCCGCACGAATTATTAACGCCTCTTTCGTTGTAATAATCCCTTTTTCAAGAAGCCTTTTTATATAATCCATAGCACTTGATTGTGATATGGAATCCCCTATATCTTCAAGAATACATTTAATCAAATCATCATCATCGATATTTAATCGTGTTATCCTTACATATCCTCCGCCACCTCTTTTGCTCTCAACATAGTAACCCCTTTCTAAAGTAAAACGAGTCGATAATACATAATTTATTTGTGAAGGGGCACATTGAAACTTGTTTGCTAATTCATTTCTCTGTATTTCTAAAACTTCCTCTTCCATTTCTTTAAACATCTTTTTTATGAAACTTTCAATAATATCGGATAGGCTTGCCATTCTTACCCCCCTATATTGCTGTATTGACTTTGACTTTCCTTGACCTTTAATTTTATTATACAACTTTATAGTAAATTGTCAATGTTACTATAAAGAAAATCTTAAAATAATTAATTACAACCTTATTATGGTAGTAGCATCGTTAAAAAATAACAGTACCTTACAAGAGTTCTTGCACCGAAACTAAATATAATATTTACAAGTTATTTTACCCTAATCAATAAAAATAAAGCAGATGTTGACAAATCCTTATCACAAACAATTGACAGATTATAACCTATACGTTATAATTATAACGTATAGGTTATATGAAGGGAGGGCTAATAAAGTCGTAATATCTTATATTGTCTAATTTTTTTAGAATAGGAGGATAAGTAATGAATATTCGTAAACCCAAACTTTGGGAAGCATTAGTACCCGTTTTAAGCATGACCATTATTATTGTGATTGCAATTCTTTTTTGGGGACTAGAGCCCCATATCCCTATTGTTTTAGCCTGCATAATTGCATCCTTTATGGCCTTAAGAGTCGGATGCACCTGGGAGGATATTCTAAATGCAATATTGGAAAGCAACTTTCGTGCTCTTGAGGCATTATTTATCGTAATGGCAGTAGGCATGCTAATCGGCTCATGGATGTTGGCAGGTGTAGTCCCTGCAATGGTATATTATGGACTGCAAGTAATTACACCAAGTATTTTCCTTGCTACGGGAGCAGTTCTCTGTGCTATTGTCTCAGTTGCCAGCGGCAGCTCATGGACATCATCAGGAACAGTAGGAATCGCTTTAATGGGCATAGCAGCCGGTTTGGGAATCAATCCTGCATTAGCTGCAGGAATGGTCATCTCCGGAGCTTATTTCGGCGACAAATTATCTCCATTATCAGACAGCACAAACGTAGCTGCAGCTACTGCAGAAACACCACTATATGACCACGTAGCCTCCATGCTTTGGACTACTTTGCCAAGTTTTATTCTTGCTTTAATTATTTATACTATCATAGGAATAGGATATGGCAGTCAGGGCTATGATTTGAGTCGAATAACGTTAATCCAAGATACTTTAAGTTCATTATTTAACATCTCTCCCATACTCTTGTTGCCTCCAATTTTTGTTATAGTAGCCGCTGTTTTAAGAATACCTGCTCTCCCATCCTTATTAGGTGTATCATTTATAGGCGGGCTATGGGCAATGATTTTTCAGGGTGCAAGTATAGGTAATGTGCTTGAGTCATTCCATTATGGATATTTCGCTGAAACAGGTGTTGAAATAGTAGATAAATTAGTAAACCGAGGCGGCCTCGATTCAATGATGTGGACAATTTCCTTAATTATGTTTGCACTAGCTTTTGGTGGAATCCTTGAAAAAGCAAGATTTACCGAAGTGCTCATAGAACCAATCATTCCAAAAATTAAAAGTGTTGCCAGTCTAGTTGCTGTTACAATTTTAACAGGCATCATATGTGATTTTGTTTTAACAGACCAATATATTGCTATTATTATTCCCGGTAGAATATATGCACCTCTTTATGATGAAATGGGATTGGAAAGAAATTTCCTTTCACGAACATTAGAAGATGGTGGTACCCTTTGGTCTCCCATGTTCCCTTGGAATGGATGTGGTGCATATCAGGCTGCTACTTTAGGTGTTCCGACCTTCTCCTATTTCCCATACGCATTTTTTAATCTTATTAATCCAATAGTCTCTATAATAATGGCTTATCTTGGGATAGGAGTATTATATAAAGATAAGGGCGAAGTCAAAGAGGCTGCATAAACCCATCATTTGGATTTTTTATCATAAATTAATTTTAAAGGGCTGCCCTGAAAAATAAAGGTCAGCCTTTTTTAATAAAATCAGTTCCCAAATAATGACCGATTCTTAATTTGATTGCCGAAAACATAGTTATCTGATAAAATTGAGCTATGCCACTTGTTGCAGAAAGAAGGGATATTATGTACCCTAAAAGAAGACCTCACTATTGGGAGGCTTTGATACCAGTTTTAAGTTTGACATTGTTTTTACTTCTTTCAGAATTTGTTTTTGATCTTGAACCACATATCCCTCTTGTTTTAGGGTGTATTGTAGCTGCAATAACAGCTGTTAAAGTTGGATTTAATTATGAAGAAATAACTGCAGGCATATCGGAAAGTGTTTATCGTGCCATAGAAGCATTGATCATCATAATGATAGTTGGCATGTTAATCGGAACCTGGGTTCTAAGCGGAATAATTCCCGCTATGGTATATTATGGTCTTGATTTAATAGGACCCAAAGTATTTTTAATTACGGGATGTACCATTTGTGCAGTTGTTTCTCTTACCACAGGCAGCTCATGGACTTCTTCAGGAACAGTAGGTATTGCATTGATGGGAATAGCAGCAGGTTTAAATATAAATCCTGCTTTGTCTGCTGGAATGGTTATTTCTGGCGCGTATTTCGGCGATAAACTGTCTCCGTTCTCCGACAGCACGAATGTCGCTGCAGCCGCTGCCGAAACTAATTTGTACTCTCATGTGTCATCTATGCTTTATACAACTATTCCAAGTTTTATAATTGCTCTAATAATCTATGGTTTTATAGGTTTGAACTTGTCAAACGAAGGATATAATCCTACAAGGGTTAAAACAATTCAATCTGTGCTTACCTCAAATTTTTCCATTTCTCCCCTGCTTATGATCCCACCAATTTATGTTATATTGGCAGCAATTAAAAAATGCCCACCTATCCCCTCATTATTAAGTGGTGCACTTTTGGGAGGTTTGTGGGCTATTTTGTTTCAAGGTGTATCTCTACAAAAAGTACTTTATGCAATGCACTACGGTTTTAAATCAAATACAGGACTTGACGTTGTTGACAAGCTTTTAAGCCGCGGCGGGGTTGATTCAATGATGTGGACAATTTCTTTAATTATGTTTGCACTAGCTTTTGGGGGGATTATGGAGAAGGCTAAGTTTAGTGAAGTGCTTTTAGAAGGTTTTATATCACGGGTCAAAAGTGTTGGAAGTCTTATTACTGTAACCATTATTACTGCTATAATTAGTGATTTCATCCTGACAGATCAGTATTTATCACTTATAGTTCCCGGGAGAGCATATGCCCCCCTATATGACAAGCTAAATCTAGACCGTAGAGTACTGTCACGTTCCCTTGAAGATGGAGGAACCCTTTGGTCTCCTTTATGCCCTTGGAACGGATGTGGAATTTATCAATCGGCTACTTTAGGGGTAAGTACGTTTTCATATCTTCCTTATGCTTTTTTCAACTTAGTTAACCCATTAGTATCAATAATTATGGCCTACATAGGATGGGGAATTTTTTACGTTGATGATCTAGAACAAGAAATATACTTAAATGAAGATATTGACATATTTTAATATTTTATTCTTCAGGGATAAATTTAATATCTATTTTTACATTTAAAGCATCTGCAACCTTTTGTAAAAAGCCGATTGATGGATTAAGTTTACCAGACTCCAATCGTGATATAGCTGACTGCTTAGTACCAATAATTTCAGCTAACTCTTTCTGAGTTAAGTTCCTTTCTCTGCGGTATTTTATTATCTCTCTTAGCAATTTATAATGCAGCTCGTTAATTTCAAGTTCAGCTAAATCCTCTTTACTAAGTAGATATTCCCGATACTCCTTCCATTTCATTGTTCAACACCTTCTCTTCCTCTAAAATCAACCAACCTTTTTAATGCAGTTTTAAACTCATACACAAAATCTACCTGTGGTGTTTTTTTAATACCATGGGTAAAAATAAATTCACTCATATTAAGCGGAAAAAAGAAAAAATAAAGGTCGTTTTCACCATAAGGAATCCTCATCTGCCATAAATCATATTTTGAGTTAACCTTTTTTATATATGGTGTTCCCAAATCTAAACCGAATTCTTCCAAAAGATCAAAATAGCGAATTATTTCTGCTTTTTCACCTGAATTAAGACTATCTATAAAGTTTACCACGGGAAATTGACCTAGCTCACTATAAAATATAATATCCATCATATATTTATTATACACTAGTATTTTTATATATGCAATATATGTTATATTTGAAAAAGGCATTAAAAAATTAAAAGGTGAGCCCTTTAATAAACCTTTGTCTATTGTTATAAAAATTTTAGCGGAACCTTCTTATGCAGATACTGATGCTTCCGGCATAATAGATTCAAAGGAGGCTTTATTACCGGGCTATCTTCTTATTAGCCTCGCCGTCATAAAATTTATATGAAAATAAAAATATGACAGAGAGCTCCCTGTCATATTTTTAACCTGCTACTGCTTTACGTGCATTTTCCTTTACCTTTTTTATATGTTCGGGTTTAACCTCTCTGCCGAAACTCCTGAAACCGGAAATCTTAAACCCATGCTTCTTAGCCAATTGAGAAATTTCATCTACTTGTTCTAATGTCAATTCTCTTCCAAGAGTGAAATTTTCAAACCTTCCCTCAATAGCAAGGATCATAGTTTCAGCCATACAGGCATATGCTTTTTTAGGTGGGAAACCAAAATCGAAATTAAAGTCTACATCACCCGGAACATCTACTACCCCGCCCTCTATTACAAAAACATCATTGCGCTCCTCAACTACTTTCTTGGAAACATCTCTGGGTCTTGCTACATCACATATAACAGAGCCGGGTTTTAGATCTTTGCTGTCAATAACACTATCTAATGCACTTGTAACAGTAATTACAATATCGGCTTTTCTTAAAGCAGATTTAAAGTTTTTAGTTGTTCTAACGGCAAGGCCTGTTTCTTTCAAAATTTCTTCCCCCACAGCCTCAAGTTTTTTTTCATCTCTGCCGGCTATAGTAAGGAATCTTGCCTCCCTTGCAAAAGCACGTGCACAGACCCTACCTATAGAGCCCGTTGCTCCTACTACAAGAACCTCAGCATTTTTAAAATCTATATCCATAGCCTCTGCAGCCTTTTTCGTACCCTCTAAAGCAGTTGCAACCGTATAGCTGTTCCCTGTTGTAACCGGGATATTTAGTTCCCTTGCAACAGTAATACCTGCATCACCAACAACTGCTGTAAATGCCCCTAACCCCAATATCTTTGCACCTAATTTTTCAGCAAGCCTGCCTGTTTTAATGATTTTCTTCAAGACATAGTCTTCATTTAACGTTACCATCTGCTTACTGGTAAGAGGACAGCTGACAAACCATCCTTCGATTTCATTATGGGGGCTTTTAATACCCGTAATATTAGACAGCACAAAGGGCTCGCAAAACCTCAGGGCGTCTTCAGCAAGTTTCTTAGGCATTTTCTTTAGATATGGATATTTAACATATACATCCTCAACTTCCAATGGATGAAGCATAAAAGCAAAAGTATCCAAAATTATATCCTCCCTTATCATTTTCTAATCATTTAGTACCTCTATCCTTGGTTTGAAATCCATCTTATCCAATAGATCTTCATAATCTTTAGCTGTAATTTCATTTAACTCCTTACCGCTTAATGTAACCAAAACACCTTCCATTACATTCGTGCCAAAGGATCTGCCGTTCAGATTGGGTGTCGTCGTTATAAGTAGATTAACCCCTTTTTCTTTCAACATATCGACATCTTTTGGAGTAACTGTATTGGTTATGATGATCTTGCCATCTAGTCTTTCAGGCATATGTTTTTTTATAAAATGAAAATCACCTGCTATAATATCGGAATCTCGGTAAAACCTGCCAAACTTAGATTTTTTACCACCGCTACTCTCCTGTTTTTCCCCCGTAGGATAAATTAATTCAAAAGGAAGTCTTGCAACTATAGGTGCCAGCAGTGTAGCTGCTACGTTAAGCCCCTTAAGTGATTTAAGAGGAATAGGAATCCCGAGAGCAAAAATCACATCCCCCAAAGTTAAATCGCATTTGTATTTTTCAAAAGTCTCAGCCATCCCAAACCTATCCATACCGCATACTAATAGAACTTTTTTATCTTTAAATTTTAAACCGTATTCATCATTTAAATATTCTATAACCTTCCTTTCGAGTGTATTTTTTAAACCTGATCCATCAACTATAGGTGTTTTTTTGGCGGCTTTAGCTATGTTTGCAGCATCTTTCAAAAGGTACTTTTTCTTTCCTATGCATATGTAAAGATCTATCCCGCCCATTCCAAAGGCATCTACTTTACCATCAAGCTCCTCAATTAACTGAATTGCCTTTTTCTTATCCCCATCAGTGCCTATGCGTTCGATTTTGAATTTCTCTCCTAAAAACTCTGCTTCAACTGAGTGGTTTCTGGAAGAAGAACCTAAACTTATACTTACCACATGTTTCATAAATCATTCCCCCTTTACATTCCTTATGATTTCCTTCATCGATTCGGGATCTACATATTTATCCTCATTAATGGGCGATTCCCCTATGTTAATGGCAATAACCTGGCTATCAAGAAGGGCTTCAATAATCTTTATCCTATAATCAGACCCAATAATAATAACGGTTTCATATGTTCGAACCCTCGCAGTAAGCTCCATAATCTCATTAAAAAGTTCAAGTCCGCTCTTGTTCTTAATGAAGTCCCATCTCTCTTTATCGGTCATTAAAATATAAAAATCAATCCCTTCCTCATGCATCAATTCCTCTATCTCACCGATATTTTTTATAGGGAACCCGACAACAGCAATCCTTTTCCCTTTCCTTATTTCACCGATAGACTCAAGTCTGGAAACAAAAGTTCTGTCTGTGTTAAACTTCTCAGCTACTTCCTGTTGTGATATGCCTTTGCTTCGCAGTTCAATAATCTCCCTCACGGCTCTTTCTATTTTGGGGACACTCACTACTTTATCGCCAATCCTGACCAGTTCCATGTCAGTCTTCATGTCAGCCCTCCTTGCTGTGCACAAAATTGTGTTCATATATATATTATTAACATTTTTTACGAAAAAATGCAAGAAAAAAAAGCGCATCCTAGATACGCTTTTTTTATTAATCCCATGGATTAAGCGGGAAACAATTGATTACCTTGCTCAAGATCATTAAATCATCTTGGGAATCATCATGAACCATCCCTTTTTTTAAACCTTGAAGAACCCGCATACCTCGATCTCCCGAAATTTCTAATTCTTTTTCCAGTCGCGACAAAGTCTTCTTTCTTGCTTTATCAAGAGACTCAATAAAATCATATCCGTTTTTTAAGCCATCGGATAATTCCCGATTAAGATAAAAATGTGCCATATTAGTCATCGGATTGCCGCATACACCGCTTGAGGTGATCCCTATTGCTTCCGGCAGTCTGAATTTAAAACCAGTCTCTACAGATTTTTTCAGCTCGTGCGCCTCATGTATCAAAGAATTCCGCAATGTTTTTGGGGTGCATATTCCGTATTGTTTTAGAGACCTGATTATTCCGTGTTCTATAGTATGGGCTTTTTCAGGAGTTACGAGATCGTTAACCTCGCCCTGAATCCCGACTTTCTTTCCCGTTTCCAAGTCATACCCATATATAGTTATGGTAATATCCGATGCTGATTTCATTTGCGTATAACCCCCTGCAGCTATCCAGCCGGCACCGCAGATAATAGGATACCCCATCATCGACATCTTTTCAATATCCATATCCTCTACATCAGATGCCGTTATACTATCTGCTGAAATCTTAAATGCACCGGCTTTTGCTCTGCGCCTGCCAATTATTTTTGCATACATACAGTGCATATCTCCAAACTGTGGATATCTCTTCAATTCAAAATCTTCTATTCTGCCTATAACTCCAATTGGATAGAAAGAATCACTGTCAGACGAAAAAGGACAAAGAAAAATTTCCTTCCCGACTCTGGCATTCTCTATAGTCTTTATGAAAAACGGTTCAAGAAACAAGCCTTCAATTGATCCTCCATCCCATCTTGGGAGAGCTCCGTTTAATATAGGTATAGTAAAATAATCCATTTAGTTCACCTCCTAAAGAAAATCGGCAAATTCTTTAATAATACTTAAAACTTCTTCTGCGGAATCTGCCCTGTAAAGTGCTTCCTTTACCATATTCGAATTCCTCATACCTTTAAGATACCACGCAAAATGCTTCCTCATCTCCCTAATGCCTTTATGCTCACCTCTGTATTCGACTTCCATATGGAAATGTTTTACTGCTAATTCCAGCTTTTCTTTAGATGAAAGTGGGGGCAGTATAGTGACATTTTTTAAATAAGAATCAATCTCATTAAATATGTGAGGGTTTCCCAGTGCTCCTCTAGCTATCATTATACCATCACAGCCCGTTTCTTCAATCATCCGTTTTGCATCTTCAGGTGTAAATATATCTCCATTACCTATTACGGGTATATCAAGCTCTTCCTTTATCTCCCTAATATAATTCCAATCGGCTTTCCCTCTGTAAAATTGACATCTGGTTCTAGCGTGCACTGTTATGGCAGAAGCACCGGCTTTTTGGGCAATATGAGCAATTTCAACACCATTGATATTGTTTTCATCCCATCCTATACGCATCTTGACCGTCACCGGAACTTTTGATGCCTCTACCACCGAACTGATAACCTTCTCTGCAAGATCAAGATTTAAGAGCAGTGCTGAACCATCCCCGTTTTTTACAATTTTAGGTGTAGGGCAGCCCATATTTATATCAATTATATCAAATCCCATGGCAGAAAGCTCCCGAGCGGCATATCTCATAATTTCAGGTTCACTGCCAAAAATCTGGACCCCCAAGGGGTTATCTTCAGCACACGTATCAAGCAGCTTCTTCGTTTTCTCATCTTTATAATAAAGCCCTTTTGCACTGACCATTTCCGTAAAGGCAAGCCCGCATCCTCCTCTCCTTGCAAGGATACGAAAAGGCAGATCAGTTACACCTGCAATAGGTGCAAGTATTAAGTTGTTCTTTAACACTATATTACCAATGCGCATTTTTATTTCACCTTTATTTATTATATTTATATTTTTGTGTCTTGATATCGCTGCAACTATTATCACCGTGGGAGACAAAGGTATCTCCTACTATAAAATATCATAATAAACAATCGCAACATAGCGGAACGGTGAGAACACCGCTACCTACAAAATTATCTTGTTGCACGTAATATGAATTTGTGTGACAAGTTTCACCATCAAAAGTAAAGGTAGCCTCTAGCCGCCTGTTGGTAAAGTGGTGCCTATTTTGGCGGCAGCCATATGTGTATCGCTTTTTGCCGGCTTACTCTTATGATGTTACTAGGTTTCGCTTACTGCGCTAATCTAAATCTTCCTAATGGGAGATTCTATTGGTCGGATTCTAGGGGATAGTACCCTCACCGCTTTGCAGTGCAAATTCGAATATATAATTACAAGAGGAAGATTTTTAACGATTAGCTTGTAAGCTCAACCAGTAACATTAACATAAGAGTAATCAATGTCAAAAAGCGAAAACACATAGGCTGCCTTAGTCATACCGTGTGTTTTAATATGTGA
>DUOC01000192.1 GCA_012839065.1 Thermoanaerobacterales bacterium
ACAAAGAATATCCCTTATGGCCTTTAGCAGTTATAACTTCGGAAAGAGAGCTAATAAAGCTATCCAGAAAAATAGAGTCACAGCGAGAAAGACTAACATTTCCTATATTTATTTTATCCCAAGAGGAGGCAGTGAATATACTATTGGGTAAGGGGGAAATAGAGGGAAGATATATATATCCTTTTATTTGGGAGCAAAATATAGACAAGGATAGATTTCAACTATGGAAAAGGGACTTAGAGGAATCCGCCAGAAAAGTAGTAGCTGAAAGAGAAAACAAAGAAAGAGAACAAAAACAATGGCAAGATATATTAAGAACAATAAATGAATTCTTATCCGCTTATTCTTATGATAAGTATACTCAACTATCAGAAGAAGTTAAAAATTTAAAGAATGAATTATACAAATATAAAAACCAACTGGATGAAAAACAAAGGGAAAATCTATCTATAGACGAGGAGCTTAACGAACATCAAAATAAGATGAAAGACCTGGAACGGGAATCTAATTATATAGGCAGAAAGATTGAAAGAGCTTTAGAATATTTCGAAAAAGATAAAATAATAGGGGGGTTAAACAATCAGCTGCTTAGGAAAAATGAAGAATTAGATATAGTTAAAAAAGAAATTATGTTAAATGAAAAGGATAGGAAAATGAAAGAGGATATAGTCCAAGATATAAAATATAAAATTGGAAGCATAAACAATCAAATATCTAATATATTTGAAGAGCCAACTTATAAAGAAGTTAAAGACTTCAAAGCATTATATAAGGATATAAATAAAGACAGCATATTAAAAGAAAGAGAGCATATAAAAGATCTACTTTCAGAAAAACAGAAGGATAGACCGGAAATAGAAAGACAATTAAAGGAGATTGAGAAGAATAAAGAAAGGGATCAAGTGCAATTAGAGAGGAAGTATGTTGGAGCAAGCTATCCTATAGATGAAGATGCAGAATATCCTTATAATGGGAAGGCTTTAATACAGGGATTATTAGTGGATATTAAAAGGTTTAAGGAAGAAATAAAAAAGATATATCCTGATTTAAGGAAAAAGGAAAAATATTATGATAAAAAGATTAATATATATGAAGAGAGAAAAAAAGATTTTCTCAAAGAATTTGAAGAGATTAGGTATTTCAGCCAGCCCTTACCGATTATAAAAAAACAGCTGTTACAAGAAAAAGTGAAACTAGATGAGAAACAAAGATATTTAGAATCGAATTATTATAGATTAAAAGAAGAACTGGAAGATGTTAAAAATAACATCCAGAGTTTAGAAATTAGAAATGGCAAATATGAATTTTTGTCAGAAGGTATTGAGGAAGTTATACTATTGACGGATATAAAACAAAGTTTGCCTTATAACAGAAAAGAGATAATAGCCAAAATACTCGACGAGATGGAGAGTTTAACAAAGGACTTGGACAACCATAATGAAAGTGTAGATATAGAAAGGAATCAATTTATACAGTTTTTAAATGCGAATGTTAGAGATATAAGATTAAGAGAAATGGCAATATCTGGCATTAGAAATAAGACTAATTTCGAAGAGGTATTAGAATGGAAAGAGAACATGGATAAGACTTTAAATAGGGTTATAAGGATACATGAGAAAAACATGATGGAGCACGATAAAGAGCTAAACCAATTTATTCAATATCTATACACCTATTTATTTACATTGGCTGATGAGATAAGGTCTATACCTAAAAACACAAGGGTAAAAATAGATGATAGTTGGAAAGAAATATTCAAGATTCAGGTGCCGGGCTGGGATGAAGAAGAAGGTAAAGAAGAAATAAGAAAATATGTGGATTGGATGGCCAGTAGATTGGAAAGTGATGAGTTTTTAGATGATGAAGGGAAAGAAGATCAAGGGAAAATAAAAAAAACTGTAGAAACATGGCTTCAGTCTAAACAATTATTGAATATTATAATGGGCGGCAAGGAAATAAAGGTGAAATGCAGGAAGGTCACCAATGATGGTAGAATAAGCAGTATGTATTATTCATGGGAAAGCTCCAATCAATGGTCAGGAGGAGAGAAATGGAGTAAGAATATGGCGCTCTTTTTAGGCATATTAAATTATGTAGCGGAAAAAACACAGCATATATTGTCTAATCAAAAGCGGCATAGAACAGTCATCTTGGATAACCCATTTGGGAAAGCATCAAGTGACCATGTGTTAAGTCCTGTATTCTTCATTGCAGAACAGCTGGGTTTTCAGTTTATAGCTTTGACAGCCCATGGAGAAGGAAGATTTATAAGGGATTATTTCCCTATAGTTTATAGTTGTAAACTGAGACCAGCTGCAACGGGAAATACTTCTATACTGTCAAAAGAAAAAAATATTAACTATGCCTTTTTTAAAGACAACGATCCGATGGTTATAGAAAGGATAGGAGATAAGGAACAGTTAAGCATATTTGATATGTGAAAAATTTTATTAATTTAGGAAGGCTAAGATTAAATGAAATATAAAAATATCAAACAAGCAAAATTCCTCTCACGACCAAACCGATTTATAGCTAATATAGAAATTGACGGCAAAACCGAGATTTGTCATGTTAAGAATACAGGACGCTGCAAGGAGCTGTTAGTTCCAAATGCTAATATATTTGTGCAGGAGATTGATAGTAAGAAACGCAAGACAAAATACGATTTAATTTCGGTCTATAAAGGCAGAAGGCTTGTAAATATAGATAGCCAGGCACCTAATAAAGTGTTTTACGAATGGGTAAAGGTTGGTAATTTGTTTAAAGGAATCACATCAGTAAAACCCGAATATAAATATAAAAACTCTCGTTTTGATTTTTATATAGAAACCATAAAAGCAAAAACACTTGTGGAGGTTAAAGGTGTTACATTAGAAGAAAACGGGGCAGCACTATTTCCTGATGCACCGACAGAACGCGGGCTAAAGCATGTAATCGAGCTATCCGAATGCATAAAAGAGGGTTTCGAAACTTATATAATATTTATCATACAGATGAAAGATGTGCTGTATTTTACACCTAATGTAAAGATGCATAAGGCTTTTGCTGAAGCATTAACAAGGGCCGAAAAACAAGGTGTAAAGATCATTGCACTTGACTCTCATGTTACAGAAGATTCAATAATCGTAGGGGATTTTGTGGAGGTAAGAGTGGATGATATATGAAATGCAGTATAAAAAAAGTGGTAAGTAGTGAGGTAGGGATATGAATAATATTATATCTCATCCCGAACAGGATTAGATTCATTCTATTAATTCATAATTACTATTTATAACCGGCATCTTTAAATAATCAAGGATTTTTTCTAATAGGATTCCTTCTCTGTGTGGATATGTAAAACCAAAACTTTCTCTAAGCCCCAGTGTAATGAACTGTACACTTTTATCTATTGCTACAGGCAAACTGTCTCCATTAAGTAAGCTGCCAATTACAACACTGGCAAAAGTATCTCCAGTACCTGGAAACTCCACCTGTATGTGTTTACATCCCACTTTCCAAAATTTATTATTTTTTTTATCATATGCAAACACATCTATATTGTCTTGAATATGATAATCTGGGACAGATGTGATAATAACTATTTCCGGCCCCATATCAGACAACTTTTCAAGCATTTCTTTTATTTTGCCTTCATTAATAACAGATAAGGTTTTAGTATATGATTCATCTAAAAGGAATGCAGCTTCTGTCAGGTTTGGCATAATTATATCTGCTTTTTTGACTAAATCTTTCATTTTTTCAACTATGTTTTTATTAATAGTAGGATAAAGCTTGCCATTATCCCCCATTACCGGATCTACAACTACTATATTTGAGCTGGTTTTGAATTCCTTTATAAAAGCTATAATAATATCAACCTGTTTTGCTGATCCTAAAAACCCGCTATATATGCAGTCAAATTCTATTTTTATCTTTTTCCAATGTTCTATATAGTCTTCCATTGAATCGGTTAAATCTACAAACGAAAATTCCCTGAACCAGCCAGTGTTACTTGACAAAACTGCTGTGGGTAGAGGACATACCTGTATCCCCATTGATGAAAGTATTGGTATTATAGTTGTAAGTGCGGCTCTGCCGAATCCAGATAAATCATGAATTGCAGCTACTTTTTTTATCGGACTTCTCATATATATCCCTTCTTTCGCTCTCACTTTAATCGGTAAGTATTATAATTTTTGTAATTTATTACCTCAATATTTTCGTCATTATTCAGCCTATTGAAAAATTCATTTATATCTGCTTTTCCTCTCTTATCTATAAAAGACTTTATTTCGAATTGATTCATTGGATGCCTTTCAATAATACTTAAAACAGCCTCATAATCATCTTCTACTTCACTATAAAATCCTTCTGAAACGAGCTCATCTATAGATATTCCCCCTAATATAGAAACAGCTTCTTTAATAGATTTTTTTGATGGTTGTTCTACAAATTCTTCAGCCGGCGGTCTTACAGGGGAGTTTATATATAATCTATGATAATCTATTGTATCAAGTAATTTTTTTAGTTCCAGAAATGATTCGGTATTATCATTGATATTTTTTATTATCATTGTTTCCATCCATATTTCACCTTTGAAATCTTTAGAAAATTCTCGTATCCCATTAACAACATCATCGAATCTTATGCTTCCATGTGGTCTGTTAATTTTCTTAAAAGTTTCTTGGCTGCATGCATCTAATGAGGGAAGCACTATGTCAGCATTTTTTAATTCCTGCCTTACCAAGCTGTCAGACATTAACGCCCCATTAGTTATTACAGCAATAGGTTTGTTTGTTAATAACTTCAAC
>DUOC01000193.1 GCA_012839065.1 Thermoanaerobacterales bacterium
GAAGGTAAAAGCAAAAAAGTATATATTATTAAGAGTAGATCAGATGCTTCCGGCGATTATACTGGTGGTGAGGCACAAAAAATATATAATAAAATTCTTGAAGAAGGTGCAGTTTTAGTTGAAGATTATAATGCTCTATTTTCTATTATTAATCATTATAAAAAATAACGGAGGGTATTTATGGTAAAAACAGTTGCTGTAATAGGCGGTGGTGCTTCGGGTATGATCGCAGCAGGAAGAGCAGCTGAATTAGGAGCAGATGTTCACTTATTTGAAAGAAACACAACTCTAGGTAATAAACTACTTATTACAGGCAAAGGTAGATGTAATATAACTAATTTATCAGATATTGATAACATTATAAAAAACATACCGGGGAATGGCAAGTTTTTATATACTGCCTTAAATAAGTTTTCAAACAAGGACTTAATAAGATTTTTAAATCAATTAGGGCTGGAGACAAAAATTGAAAGAGGCAACAGAGTATTTCCAAAAAGTGATAGTTCAAAGGATGTAGTTGATAGTTTGGTAAAGTACATGAACAAAAATGGAGTAAAAATACATTTAGGTGAAAGAGTTAAAGAAATTGTAGCAGATAAAGGTTGTGTTAGAGGTATAAAATTAGCTAATAATGATTTTTTTTACTCTGATATTATCATATTAGCAACTGGAGGTTTATCTTATCCTAAAACAGGTTCTCAAGGTGATGGATATTCTATGGCTTTAAAATTAGGTCATAAAATTACTCCCTTAAAACCTTCATTAGTACCATTATGTACGAAAGAAGATTGGGTCAAGCAAATTCAAGGCTTATCTTTAAGAAATGTGCAAGTTTTAGTATATTATAATAATAAAAAGATTGCAGAAGAATTTGGAGAATTATTATTTACTCATTTTGGTGTATCCGGTCCTACTATATTAACAGTCAGCAGAAAAGTTGTAGAATACTTAGATAAAGAAAAAAATAATCCAATCAAATTAATCATAAATTTAAAACCTGCTTTAACATTACAACAGTTAGACAACAGGCTGCAAAGAGACTTTATTAAATATTCTCGCAAATCTCTAAAAAACGGGCTTATCGATTTATTACCGAAAAAACTTATACCTATAATTATTAAATCAAGTATGCTTTCTCCAGTAAAACCAATAAACCAAATAACAAAAGATGAAAGAAGGGCATTATTAAATGCAATCTTTAATTTAACATTAACTATTATTGATCACAGACCTATTGAAGAGGCAATAGTAACAATGGGTGGTGTATCTGTAAAAGAAATTGATCCTTATACGCTTGAATCTAAAATTATAAAAGGTTTGTATTTTTCAGGTGAGGTTATAGATATTGATGGATTCACAGGTGGTTATAACCTACAATCGGCATTTTCTACTGGTTATACTGCTGGCAGCAGCTGTGTGGATTAGATAAAAATAAACTTTAAGTTGTAGGGGGAATCTTAAATGAACATAGCTATTGATGGCCCTGCAGGTGCCGGGAAAAGTACTGTTGCAAAAATATTAGCTAAAAAACTAAATTATAATTATATTGATACAGGAGCAATGTATAGAGCCTTAACATTAAAGGCGATTCAGGAAGGAGTTGATTTTAATAATACAAATTCTTTAGTAAGTCTCTTAGAAACAACCAAAATAGAAATAATACATGAGACAGTGTTTTTAGATGGAAAAGATGTAACAAGTGAAATAAGGACTCCAGAAGTAGATCAAAAAGTATCCATTACTGCAGCAGTGCCAGAAATAAGAAAAGAAATGGTTAATCTTCAAAGAAGAATGGCTAAAAACACCAATGTAATTATGGACGGTCGAGACATAGGAACTGTAGTTTTGCCTGATGCTAATTTTAAATTTTTTGTTACAGCAAGTGAAGAAGAACGGGCAAAAAGACGTTTTAAAGAGTTGACAGATAAAAACTATGAGGTTGACTATGAATACATTTTGAAAGAAATATCTAAAAGAGATAAATTGGATACAAAACGAAAAGTTTCTCCACTAAAACAAGCAGATGACGCAATAATTATCAATACAAACAATAAAACAATCGAAGAGGTTGTTCAAGAGATATTGAGCTACATTAAGGGGGAGGCAATAATGTAATGATATATTTAATTAGTAAAATAATTTTTAGCACTTTTTTTTATATCATGTTTAAATGGGAAGTAAAAGGTAAAGAAAACATACCGAAAAAAGGCCCTGTTATCTTATGTGCCAATCATATAAGTTGGTGGGATCCTCCGATAATAGCTTGCAGCATTCAAAGAAAGGTACATTATATGGCTAAAGAGGAACTTTTTCATAACCCCCTTGCAAGATATATTCTAACCTCTCTTGGTGCATTTCCAATAAGAAGGAAAGAGGCTGATCGTAGAGCTATAAGGAAATCTTTACAAATTCTTAAAGAAGGTAAAGTATTAGGGTTGTTCCCTGAAGGAACGCGAAGCAAAACAGGCGAGCTCTTAAAGCCCGAAGCAGGTGTAGCTTTAATAGCATTGAAATCAAAGGCTCCTATAGTACCTATAGCAGTTAGGGGACCATATAAATTTTTTAAACCTATCAAGATTATAATTGGAGAACCTTTCTATTTAATCAATGATGACCATAAATTAAATTCACAAATGTTACAAAAATATAGCGATGAAATAATGGACAAAATACAAAATTTATTAGATGTTCATTAAAACTTTTTATTAAAAACTAAGAAGGAATTATTTATTAGTTTAGCGAATGGTATTTTTAATAAGTATTATAGCTTTTTGCTTATATAACTTTCTAGTTGCTGTGTTTATATTAATAAAATTCCTGGTACTTATATTTAATAAGTGCAAGAAATCTTAC
>DUOC01000194.1 GCA_012839065.1 Thermoanaerobacterales bacterium
CGGGAGCACGGATAGAAGATATCTATTTTTGGAAGTTCTTATTGATAAACAGACTGAAAAACCTTGAGGCAGCCTCAGATACATTTAATATGTCTATAGAATTAATAAATAATAAGAAATATATAATTCTAGAGATCCCGGCAATGGCACCTGAATTTTTAATGAATCAGGAAAGGATATATTTGGACGGGAGAAATTTGTATCCATGTAAGGTTGAAATAAGGACAAAAGAAGGAGATTTATATATCTGTATAGAATATAAAAACATATTATTGAATAAAAAATTAGAACCGGATCAGGTCAGTTTGAAGTAATTTATCGAGAAAGGCGTGAACTCAATGAAAAAGGACATGCTGAGGCATACATGGGCAGAGGTACACTTAGATAATATTGCACACAATGTTAGAGAGATAAGGAGAATAACCGACAAAAAAGCTCAGGTTCTTGCTGTTGTAAAAGCTGAAGGCTATGGGCACGGAGCAGTGCAAATAGCAAAAACAGCACTAAAAAATGGAGCAGATCGGCTGGCAGTTGCGATTATGGAAGAGGGGCTAAAGTTAAGAGGAGCCGGTATAAAAGAACCAATACTCATATTGGGGTATACTCCAAAAAGCCAGCTAAAAACAGCAATAATGCATAATATAGCCTTAACCGTATATACATTAGAAGGTGCGGAAGCTGTCTCGAAAGCAGCTCAAGAGGCAGGTATTAAAGCAAAAATCCACATTAAACTTGATACCGGTATGGGAAGACTGGGATTTCTCCCAACAGAAAAAAGCATCTCGGATATTATGAAAATATTTAAGCTGCCAAATATAGATATAGAAGGAATATTTACCCATTTTGCTACTGCGGACAGCAAAAATAAGACTTATACTATGCAGCAGTTTGAACGTTATATGTGGGTATGCAGCCGCCTGGAAGAAGAGAATATCAGGCTGCCTTTAAGACACACGGCAAACAGTGCAGCTATAATAGATCTGCCGGAAACTCACCTGGATATGGTAAGAGCTGGCTTGATAATTTACGGCATGTATCCGTCAGATGAAGTGGAAAAGACAAAGATTTCTTTAAAACCGGCTATGGCACTAAAAACAGTAATCTCCCACATAAAAGAGCTGCCGCCGGGTTACAGCGTAAGCTATGGAGCCGCATTCACAACAACACGTGATACCGTTATAGCGACTATTCCAATTGGATATGCGGACGGTTATTCACGCCTGCTTGCCAACAAAGGCGAAGTTCTGGTAAGGGGCCAGAGATCCCCTTTAGTAGGCCGAATATGTATGGATCAGTGCATGATTGATGTTACCCATGTAAACGGTGTTTCAGTTGGGGATGAAGTAGTGCTTTTCGGAAAACAGGGTGCTGATGCTATTTTAGCAGACGACATTGCAAAAATATTAGGTACAATAAATTATGAGGTCGTATGCATGGTAGGTAAAAGGGTTCCGCGGATATATATAAAAGAGGGTAAACCGGTAGAAGCATGGTTTAACGGGATCCAGGAAACGATAATTCTAGAAGAATAAAACATTTTTTTTAAGCATATTATAAATATAATAGAAAAATGTATTAAATTATGCAGCAATTGGATACACTAGAAATACTGGCCTGTCTCTATTATAGGGTTAGAGAAGGGCCTGTTTTAATTGAAACATATTGATGAGTGATTTATAATATAACTATCCTGTTGCTAGCATCTAGGGGGTGCCAATGTGGCAGAAACAAAAAAGATCATGATTAGTTTACCTGACAGTTTATTAGAAGAAGTAGATTTTCTTGCCTCAATGGAAAAAAAGAACAGAAGTCAGTTTATTGTAGAAGCCATGAAACTCTACATCAAAGAACGCAGCAAACGACAACTTAATGAAGAAATGAAAAAAGGTTACATTGAAATGGGCAATATTAACAAAGCAATGGCTGAACTAGCCTTCGAAGAAGAATTTAATTTGCTAAGAGTTTATGAAACACATCTTGCGGAGCGTGAATAGGTTGATAGTTAAACGAGGCGAAATATATTATGCAGTACTAAGTCCTGTAGTTGGTTCAGAACAGGGAGGAGTAAGACCCGTCCTAATTATTCAGAATGATGTAGGAAATAAATATAGTCCTACAGTAATTATTGCAGCAATCACTTCCCAGATCGATAAGGCAAAGCTCCCCACTCATGTAGAACTGAAAGCATCCGAAAGCGGTCTTGATAAAGATTCCGTTGTATTATTGGAACAGTTAAGGACATTAGATAAAAGGAGATTAAAAGAAAGGGTATCAATATTAGACCATAAAATTATGGAAAAAGTTGATAAGGCATTGAAGATAAGCCTTGGTTTAGATAATTAGACAGCAGCATAGCTGTCTATTATTTTTCTGCTTCTACTATTGCAGACAAAGTATCGGGGCAAAATAATTTTGTGACATAAACAGGATATTTAGGTAAAAAGGAGAATATTATTCTTAAACGCTCTCAGCATAGGGGTGACACGATCTTGGAAAAAGAACATTCCGGCTTATTTTTTGAAACAATCAGGGCATTATCACTAATGATGGATCTCGACGAAAATGAAAAGCTTTACCATTCGTGGAGGGTAGGAATTATGTCAGCCAAAATTGCTGATATAATAGCACCCGATGAAAAGAGAGAGATATTCTATGCAGGGCTGCTCCATGATATAGGGGGTATAGCACTGCCGGATCATATTATTCATTATCATAAGATAGAGGAACATTTTAAAAACCCGATAATATTTAACCACCCCGAAAAAGGATCCTCTATAGTAGAACAAATCCCGGGGCTTGTTAAGTCAGCAGCAATGATAAAACAGCACCATGAAATGTGGAATGGAGAAGGATACCCAAATCGCATAAAAGGCAGTGAAATATCTACAGGTGCGCAGATTTTAAGGATTTCAGATACATTTGATCTTGTAAATAGGAGCCTTAAGAATCAGATCCTTAAAGAAGTGTCGCTAAGGCTTAAAAAAAAAGCCGGGAAAGAATATTCTCATGAGATGTTTGAAGCTTGGCGTAAAGCTGTATCTGAAGAGGGTTTCTACGAACTTATCAAGGACAATGACAACTTAACTCAACTTATGGATTATGTTATAAAAACCCTGCCTGAAATGGGGATGAAAATGGGCTTGGATGCATTTGATACTATTATTAACGTTTTTGCCGAAGTAATTGACGCTAAACACACCTATACAGCAGGTCATTCCAAACGTGTTGCAGATTACAGCATAATTATAGCAGAAGCAATGGGGCTTAATAAAAAACAGGTCCAAAAGATAAAATACGCAGGATATGTTCATGATGCCGGAAAAGTAGCTATTCCCTCATATATATTAGACAAAAAGGCGAAGCTGACAGAAGAAGAGTTTGATCTGATAAAAAAACACCCGATATACACTATGGAGATATTGAGCACAATTTCACATTTAAGTGATATAATACCTATTGCCGGTTATCATCATGAAAGATATGATGGGTTAGGCTATCCTAACGGATACTTTGGTAAAAGAACTCCTTTAGGTGCAAGAATTATGGCAGTTGCTGATTCTCTCGATGCTATGACATCACCGCGGCCATATCAAGGAATCAAAACAGGTGATGATGCAAAAAAAGAACTTAAAAAATATGCAGGAACCCAATTCGATCCAATAGTATCAGAGGCGGCATGTGATGTTCTGAATTGCAGTTTACTTGCGAAAAAATGAAATATAAAAAATCTATTATTTATAATAGATAGCGTATCCATTATTAGAATTAAAATCCTTATATGGCCTTAAGACCCTTGGAAGGTGGGAAACAATGGACATAATAAAAACAATTACTTGTGAGCTGAACTTAAAAGAAAACCAGGTTTTAAATACAGTAAAACTTCTGGATGATGGAAATACAGTCCCCTTTATAGCCAGATACAGGAAGGAAATGACCGGGGAACTCGATGAGATTATCATACGGGAAATAGAATCGAGATTTAACTACCTTAGAAATTTGGAAAATAGAAAACAAGAAGTAATCCGCTTAATAGATGAACAAGGGAAAATGACACCCAAACTGGCTGAAGAAATAAATAAAGCAAAGATCCTTCAAGAAGTGGAAGACCTCTATAGGCCCTTCAAACCTAAACGGAGGACAAGGGCTTCTATCGCAAAAGAAAAGGGATTAGAACCGCTGGCCGGAATAATAATTGCACAAGAAGCAACAGAAGGTGAAATTTCAGATCTCGCCCTGCCTTTTGTGGATGAAGAAAAAGGCGTTTCATCTGTAGAGGAAGCTGTTCAAGGAGCTTCAGACATAATCGCAGAACAGGTTTCCGACAATGCCCAATTCAGAAAAATCATAAGAGAACTGACAGTTAATGAAGGTGTATTGACTGCTAAAGGTGAAGAGGGGCAAAAATCAGAATATGAAATATATTATGATTATAGAGAACCTGTAAAGAGCGTACCACCTTACAGGGTGCTTGCTATAAATCGTGGCGAAAGGGAGAAATTCTTAACTGTTAAATTGGAACCCCCGGAAGAAAAGGTACTTAATTACTTAAAATCACAAACAATAAAAAATACAGAATCAATAACGGCACAACAAGTTTCTAATGCTGTAGAAGATGCATATAAGCGGCTGATAGCACCTTCCATAGAAAGGGAAGTAAGAAATGCCCTTACATCTGATGCAGAGGATCATGCTATTAAAGTTTTCTCCGAAAACCTAAAAAATCTCCTGCTGCAGCCTCCAATAAGGGGGAGAGTAGTATTAGGCATAGACCCTGCCTACAGAACCGGCTGCAAAATAGCAGTAGTTGACGAAACAGGCAAACTCCTTGAAACAGGTGTGATATACCCTACACCTCCCCAGGAAGAGATAGAAAAATCTAAGGAAATCCTCAAGGGTATAATTAAAAAATATGGTGTTACAATAATTTCAATAGGAAATGGAACAGCTTCAAGGGAGACCGAACTTTTTACAGCCGATCTTATAAAAGAGATAAACGAAAAGCTCTATTATGTAGTGGTAAATGAAGCCGGTGCTTCAGTTTATTCTGCATCTGAGCTTGCGAAGGAAGAATTCCCCGATCTGGATGTATCGGTAAGGGGTGCTGTATCCATAGCGAGGAGATTGCAGGATCCATTAGCGGAACTGGTCAAAATCGATCCAAAATCTATCGGTGTAGGGCAGTACCAGCACGATGTAAATCAAAAGAAACTGGCAGAATCCCTTGCCGTTGTGGTAGAATCTTGTGTAAATACTGTAGGTGTAGACCTAAATACCGCATCCTTTTCTTTATTAAAGTATATTTCAGGTATAACTGCAAGCGTTGCAAAAAATATAGTTGCCTATAGGGACGAAAACGGAGCATTTAAGAACAGAGAGGAACTAAAGAAGGTGCCTCGGCTCGGTGAACAGACATTTACACAATGTGCAGGATTTTTGCGTATATCGGAAGCTGATAATCCTCTTGACAATACATCCGTTCACCCTGAATCATATACATTAGCTGAAGGCATACTAAAAGAAGCAGGTTTAGAATTGGAAGATTTAAAATCTAAGGGATGGGTTAATATCAAAGAAGGGCTTAAAGCACTGGATATACAAGATATTGCTGAAAAGCTTGAAGGCGGCATACCTACAATAAAGGATATTATCGAGGCTTTTATGAAACCGGGCAGAGACCCGAGAGAAGATATGCCAAAACCGATTTTCAAAACAGACGTATTAAAGATTGAAGACCTAAAACCTGAGATGATACTCACAGGAACAGTAAGAAATGTAGTTGATTTTGGTGCATTTGTAGACATTGGAGTTCATCAGGACGGATTGGTTCATAA
>DUOC01000195.1 GCA_012839065.1 Thermoanaerobacterales bacterium
ACTAGCCCTTCGAACAGGGATACCGCGAACACAGAAAGTACGTCCCTTAGTGTTCGTGTCGCATAATTCATATTACGTGTAACACAAATAAGGGAACGGCGCGCTCACCGTTCTGTTCGATACAGGATTGTGATGTAGGTAGAATCAAGATTATATAATATAGGGGATTAGTTGATTATGCGAATACTTAAGATTTTAAAAAACCTCCTTATATATAAAGAACCGATAGACCCTGAAGGTTTTGAATTTGTTGAAAGCAGCGATGGAAAGGTCCCCTCTGCGGAACCATCTGTTGAGCTAACAAAGAAGGAAAAAACTAAAAAAACACCTTTATCAATTGAAGATTGGAACAGGGAAAAAAATCCTGACAAACAAGGGGCAATTTCAACGGATCTTAATATAAATTTAAGTAAAATAAAAGAAGAATTTTTAGTTCCCAAGAACGCTGATGTGGTTATAAGGGAATTTAAAATAGGTAGAAAGGTCGATGCGTTTATAGTCTTTGTGGACGGTATGGCAGATAAAGCTACTGTAAACGATTTTGTACTTCGAGAATTAATGGAACCTGAACATTTTAAAAATGGTTTCCAAGGATCAATTATTGATTATATATTAGAAAACGTGCTTTCCATTAATCAGGTTAATCGAGTAAAAGAATATGAGAATGTTGTCCAGGAAGTATTGTCAGGGATAACTGCACTTTTTATTAAAGGATGTTCAGAAAGCATTCTTATCGAAAGCAGGGGTTTCGATAAAAGGGGTGTAGAAAAACCATCTGTTGAATCGGTAGTAAATGGTCCTCAAGAAGGATTTACCGAAGATCTCCGTACAAATATAACTTTAATTCGCAGAATATTAAAGAATAGGAAGCTGGTAACAGAGATAACAAAGGTTGGCAAAAAGAATAATACAAATATTGCGATCATGTACCTTGAAGATGTGGTAAACCCTACAATAGTTGAAGAAGTGAAAAAACGAATAAAAAGTCTTGATATAGATTTGGTTATAGAAGGGGGTATGTTAGTTCAATTAATAGAGGACAATCCTCTTGTCTTTTTTCCCCAAGTCTTATCTACTGAACGACCGGATCGAACAGTTTCATTGGTAGCAGAAGGTAGAGTAGCAATAATCGTTGACGGCTCACCTTTCGTAAATATTGTTCCAACAACTTTTTTTGAGCAGTTCCATACATCTGAAGATGCATATTTATCATGGTATTTTGGCTCATTTATACGAGTTATTAGGCTTTTTGGAATATTTGTTTCGGCTCTTCTGCCCGGGTTTTATATAGCTTTGACTACATTTCACCAAGAGATGCTGCCTACTGATTTATTGATAACATTTGCTTTATCGAGGGAGAATGTTCCGTTTCCAGTAATAGTTGAAACCTTGATAATGGAAATTTCCTTTGAATTGATAAGAGAAGCAGGTATTAGGGTGCCTGGGGTAATAGGCCCTGCTCTCGGTATTATCGGGGCTATTATTCTAGGGCAGGCTGCTGTAGCGGCAAATATTGTAAGCCCTATCCTAATAATCGTAATAGCTGTAACGGGGCTGGGGAGTTTTTCTTTGCCTAATTATTCATTTTCCTTTAGTATGCGAATTGTCAGATTTTTTTTCATCTTCTTTGGAGCAATTTCAGGATACTTTGGGATTTCTGCAGCAATTATTATATTGGGGGGAATAGCATGCAGTATAAAGTCGTTCGGAGTTCCTTATTTTGCACCTATTGCCCCAAAGACAAAATCCGGTCCGGATATATTATTAAGGGGACCTTTATGGCTGCAGAAAGAAAGACCGGACTACTTAAATCCATTAGATAAAAAGAGAATGGGAGAAACCCCGCGAGGCTGGACAAAAGAAAAAGAGGAAGGAGACAAATAAATTGTTCTCTCAGGAAAAATTCGGGATACGTGAAGCAATAAGCTTGATTACAATAGTAATTATAACGAAGATATATTTTACTAGTCCGGCTTTATTGATAAAATTTACGGGGACTGCTGCGTGGTATGTAACACTGATTTCGGCATTAACGGCAATTGTAGGCTTTACATTTGTATACCTGCTTTTGAGAAGGTATCCCGGTAAAAATCTGATCGAGATATTTGAGGTTGTATGGGGAAGATCATTAGGGTCGATTTTTTCAGGTCTTCTCTCTTTATGGTTTATAGCTGAATCTTGTATTTTCTTAAGGGAATTTACTGAAGTCCTCAGAGTGTATGAACTCCCTTTAAGCCCAACCAGTTTTATCATTTTAATATTTGTAGTAGGAATAGGCGTTCTAATCTTTTTAGGTTTAGAAGCTATTGTAAGGTTTTCTAAACTTGCATTTCCAATTTTCATATTAGGATTTATAGTAGTCCTCGTCCTTTCATCTTTAAATTTTAATATCCATCATTTATACCCTGTGTTTGGCTATGGTATAACTAAAAGTATTTTTCACGGGCTTATAAGAAGTTCAGTATATGGGGAAGTTATAATACTCGCCGTTTTTTATCATTCACTTCAGGGCGTTAAGTATATTGGCAAATCTTGTTATTCTGCTATAGTACTTTCAGGTATTTTAAATTCTGTTTCAATTTTAGCTTATCTAATGACATTTCCATATTTTACGGCGCCAAGGATTATATCGCTTATGTATGAAATGACAAAACTTATAGATTATGGGAGATTTTTTCAAAGACTTGACCCTATATTCTTTTTTATTTGGAATGTAGGATCCTTTATTACAGTTGCAACTTTGTTTTATACGGGTATCAGTATCTACTGTATGATTTTTAGGATCCAGAACATAAAACCTATATTAGTGCCTTCCCTTATCATACTTTATTCAGGTGCTATGCTTCCCCAAGATGCTACTGTTATTATTACTGGATATGTACAGGCAAGTAGAGAATACAGTTGGATTGTTTATTACTTCTTACCACTTATTACATTGATTGTTTCGAAATTTAAAGGTAATAAAGGGGAGTATTCTAAAAAATGAACAAATGGTTAATTTTAACAGCTATAATATTAGTTATTGTTTTCTCTGTTACCGCATGCTATGATTCAAGAGAAATTGAAGAACTAGCGTATGTCTTGGCAATAGGGATAGACGAAGGAGTTAATGATAGGGTCAGATTAACGATTCAATTTCCAACATTAAAAACTGGGCCGGCAGCAGGAGGAAATGGTGAAAACGGCGATAACAGCGTGGGCGGTGAACAGGACGGATACACAACTATTACATTTGATGCCCCCTCTATTGCTGCAGGGATAGATATTGCAAATACTTTTTTGCCCAGAAGTTTAAACTTTATGCACACAAAATACGTAGTAATATCAGAAAAATTAGCAAAAAAAGGTATAACTGAACTGCTTATGTCCTTAGTGCGATACAGGGAAATTAGGAAAACTGCCCATGTGGTTATTGTAAAAGGTTCAGCAGAAGATTTCTTGAAAGAAAATAAGCCTACAATAGGAACAACACTTTCAAAAACTATGGAACTTTTAATGGAGGGAACATATAATACAGGTTATTTCCCTAATACTACGCTCCATGATTTCCACAACAGTGTACACTCTACTTATGAACAGGCTATTGCTATAAAAGGAGCAGTTAACGATTTTAAAAACATAAAAGAAAACGGCGATACCGATTATAAAGGATATATAAAAACAGGCGGAGAGTATACCGCCGGAGAAATACCAAGAAAAGGAGGCAGTAAGGTAGACCTGTTTGGAACAGCTGTTTTTAAATGGGGTAAGATGGTAGGAGAGCTAAACGGTGATGAAACACGTATACTTTTGATTGTAAGGAATGAATTTAACAGAGGAATCTTTACGATTGAGGATCCCAAGAGCCATAATAGCGCTATTTCATTAAATGTTCAACAAGTAAAGCCGCCGGAAACAACGATTAGATTTGAAGAGGGGCGCCCTATTATCAAGTTGAATATTATGCTGGAAGGCGAACTGCTTGCTGTAGAAAGTATGATAAACTATAATACTTATCAGTTAAAACCATTGATAGAACGAGCCTTCGAGAAATATGTAAGAGAAGAAACTTACAAATTATTTGAAAAATGCAAAGATTTGAATGCAGATGTATTCCAATTTGGGACAGTAGCTGCAAAGCACTTTATGACAATTCAAGAATGGGAACAGTTCAAGTGGCTTGATAGATTTCAGGATTCCGAGATAAATGTTAATGTTGAATTTTATATAAGAAGAACCGGGAATATTATCTAGGGTTAAGAATGTTATTATTGTTCAGGAGTGAAAGTATATGAAATACCCTATAATTATCCTTATTTTAATTATATTAATTTACCCTTTAAGTTTTGCTATGTATAATTGGAATAATGATAATAAAACGGCAGCGATAGGAACGGTGCTGATTACACTGGCTTCCTTAATACTTCCGTTCTATATTTTATTTTTACGTTGAACCTTTTCTTATTAGCTGATAATCGATATAATAACTTTATGAGATTAAGCACTTGGTGGCCCCTATATGCCAACGATAGTATATGTTTATTGTGTTTAGGCTAGAACTGGGTGCCACTACTATTTGTTTCAATAAGAACTGTGAAAATTCGTTAAAATAATAATGTTGAATGGGGAGGTGACACCTTAAGTATCGACTTAAGGACTACTATGTCATTAACAAGTAAACAGAGAAGCTATTTAAGGGGTTTAGCAAATAACATGGATCCGATAATACAGATAGGCAAGGGTGGTATAACGGCAAACTTATTACTACAGGCGGATGAAGCCCTTGAAGCCAGAGAAATTGTAAAAGGGAAGGTCTTAAAAAATCATTTTGGGGGTGTGAAGGAAACAGCGGAGGAGTTAGCGGCAAAAACTGGTGCAGAAGTGGTACAGGTAATAGGCAGTGTCTTTGTGCTTTACAGAGAATCTAAGGAAAGCAGAATCAAACTTCCTATGTAAATGACAAAAGAATATTTCCTTTCTGCAAGAGAAATAATAAAAGCAAACAGAAAGGAAGGAGGACAATATATATGCAGTATATCCACTGCGGTATTAATAACTGTTACTACTGGTCAGAGGGTAATAAATGTACAGCGAATGAAATCGTTATTGTATCGGACAGATTCGGGAATGCTGTGCCTGATTCTATTGATGCAACAATGGTAAGTACTATTAACCCAACTTCTGTAAATTCTTGTATGGAAACCTGTTGTAAGACTTTTGTTGAAAAAGGCCCGAAACATATTAAATCAGATGAATATAGAACTAAATAAATGAAATAATGACGAAAAAAGCGAGTAGATATATTATCCTACTCGCATATTTTTTTAATGATATACAGCTAATTAAAAATACCAAGCATTGGTCCTAGAAGAACCTTTTCAATATCTACAATACCATATTGTGAAGCATCGGTATCAACAAAATGCCACCATTCATTAAAAATCCCTTGAAACCCGTTCTCACACATTATTTTTTCTAAGAGTATGGAATTATTTATTTGTTCCTCTGATGCAAAACGGTAGCTTCTATTTGCCCTTTCAGAAAGATCATCAAATTTTGATGGCATAGCCAGTTCACAATCTTCAGCATCCACAAGTGTAACATCTACGGCTACACCCTTATTATGATATGAATAATTCTTTAAGGGACTTGCTATATATCTCGGATCCGGGCATGTTTCCCACATCAACCACTGGACTTCAGGGGGTCTGTATCCGTCCCATATTTTAATTCTATAGCCCAATTTTTTAGCTGCTTCATTTGCTGCTTTTAATTTTTTAGCTGTGCCAAGCCGCAGATAAGGCATATCATCATAATACAGTTTTTTCCCTGTAAAATTATCTACTTTAGCATAAGCCGTATCGATTTCCAGATCAGGGATAAACTGTTCGATATTCACAAGATTGCTGTTGTCATCTTGTGTATTACCTTCCACAATTTTCGGCACTTCAATTTTAATATTCTTGTTTTCGCAGATTTTCTGTCGTGCCGAAATAATACTATTTATATCATCTACAGGTATATCATTAGCAAGATATTTTAGTCCGATGCTTCTTTCTAGTAATTTTTCCCTAACTTCATTTTCTTCTTCCCCATCAAGAATCCTTGGTCTGAAATCATTTTTATCAACACTTGATGAGATAGAAACGGGTATAATGTTTGGAGTATTACCAATTAAAAGACCGTCATTAATAATAAATTTTTCTTGGTATATAAATGAGTGACCACTATCTGTCAGACTGTGTTTCCCGCCAAAAATAAAATTGCCAAGGCTGTATACAATGTGCTTGCCTTTGTAGTTCTCGATACCTTGAATTATGTGGCTGTGGTGTCCCAAAACAAGGTCAGCACCGGCATCTACAGCAGCCCTTGCCAACACTATCTGGTTTTTATTTGGAAGTTCCACATTTTCTTCGCCCCAATGAAAACTTACTATTATCAGATCGGTCTTATCTTTTATGTCTTCTATAGATTCTTCTACTTCTTTTTTAAATTTAACAAAGTTAGTACCTATTTCATTTATACCTAGTTCATTAAAGCCTAACAGTCCTATTCTAACACCTTTTATTTCTTTAATTAGTACATTGTCATAACCAAAATATTCAATACCCTCACTTGTTAAGCTTTGCAGTGTATCGGTATAGCCCCACTCTGTATAATCATGAGTATGGTTGTTAGCAATGTTTACAGCTTCAACGCTGCCTCCTTTTAAAATCTTTGTATAATCAGGAGCCCCATTAAACCAGAATGGATTATCTTGATGGGTTTTCTGAATTTTTTTGTTAAAGTTGGTAAGACTGGTTTCTAAGTTGGCTATTGTCAGATCGTCCTCTTCAAGGATATTTTTTACCCCACTGAAGAAATAACTGTAGTTTTTTCCTTCTGTTTCAAATACGTAATTAAAAGATCCTTCATATTGAAACCGATCATCACTTCCTAAAACACAGTCCCCAACAGTACTTACAACAATCTCTACATCTTTTTGATATTTATCTTCGATAAGTCCTAATGTTAATTTATCAAAGTAATTGACTATTATCTCACTGAAAGATGATTTTTCAAGTTCTGTGACGGCAAATTCTACAATAAAACATAGTATTAGCAAAGAACATATGAGCAAAAAAATCGATAGAGTTATCGGCAGACCTTTTTTAAGCAGTTTTCTCACTTCCTTGTAAGTGGATATCGGCAGCCGTATGTGTATCACTGTTTGCCGTATTCGCCATCTTCACCTCGAAAGAGTTTCCACACCGGGATCAAATACTTTTTCCTTTTGGATGTATCTTCTGTTTACATTTAGAGGTATAAAATGGGTCGGAGCTCTGAAAATCAATTCTGAACCTATATTAACAGAATTTTCATCTGTTATATCCACGACTGTAAATTGCATACTCCCTTTCCCTATTATTTTTAACGGTTTCTGACCAAAGTATACCATATCTCTTGGTATCTTATATCTGTATAATACTTTGAGCATACTTATTAAAGCCTCTTTTAATGTATAATCCCCTATTTCCCTCATAACCTGAAACCCGTTGGTAAAGCCGATAGGTATAATTCCTAATCTCATATCTTTTTTTGTTCTATAAGATGCCCCATACCCTATATATTCACCTTTTTTTAAGTGCTTTATATCGATGACTTTTCCTTTTAATTTTGCGATAGTTTTAAGCCCCAGATCTTTTTTAGGCGAACACAAACCAAAAAGGGCATTTCCTAGTCGAACCATGTTGAACCTAGATTCGGGCACATCAATAGCAGGTACACTGCTTGCCATATGAATAAGCGGGGCATCAACGCCACTATCTTGAAATAATGAAATAGCTTTCTTGAAGGAATTAAGTTGGTTCATAAAGAAGTTTGGGTTTCTATCATATGTTATTGCAAAATGTGAGAATATACCTTCTAAACTTATATTTCCTAAATTTGAAAGTATGCCGATAAATTCCGGTATTTCATTGATACTTATACCGAATCTATTCATTCCTGTATTTATTTTAAGATGGAATTTTGCTCTTTTTCCCTTTTGTGCTGCCCTTTCAGACAGTTTTTTCAAGTCCGTGATATTTTCGATACAAGGTGTTAAATTAAAGTCGAGAACAGTATCAGGGTCAAAATACGGGCTCATGATCAGTATGGGTTTTTCCGGGCAGCCGGATCTTAACTTTACTGCCTCATCCTGTAAACCGACACCGAAATAATCTACGTAATCTTCGATATATTTAGCAACAGCAATCATACCGTGTCCATAAGCATTGCCTTTTAACACAGCCATAATAGCTTGGTTTTCCATTTCGTTTTTCAGCTTGTCCAGGTTATGCTTCAAAAAATCAAAGTTTATCTCTAAATATATGTTGTCCTCCAAAAGTTATCCCTTCTCCCTATCTGGAAATTTTGCTGATTCAATAGTAAATACGATTGATTTGCAAAATCTTTGCACTTCTTTTCTTATTATTGTCCATATTAATATTACATAATTCTACATAATAAAACAATTTCCTTTTATTAGCATACATATAATGTATCGGCTAATAAAATTATGCAAGGATTTGCGGTCGGAAGAGGAATTCGGCAAACGGTGATACACATACGGCTGCCGATATCCACTTTTCAAGGAAGCAGGAGAACCGTCCCCAAATCT
Source organism: Thermoanaerobacterales bacterium (assembly GCA_012839065.1). GTDB lineage: Bacteria > Bacillota > Thermosediminibacteria > Koleobacterales > Koleobacteraceae > DUOC01. Next base: position 8,621 of record DUOC01000195.1, read on the forward strand.
GCAAATTTGCCTACTAATTAGGCTTGTAAAAATGGGCTCTTCTCAAGTTAACTCTAATTTGAGAGAGCCCGCTTTTTTATAAGCTATCACCAAAATCTTTTTTGAACTGCTTAACTAACTTTTCTTGCCAGTTAGAAACAGGCTTCAGCCTTCCAAAAAAGAATCTCAAAATCTTTGGTTCCTCTACAAATTTGAGCCCTTCGATGGTTTTGCGATTTTCATGCAGCCAAGTAATTCGATCAACAGCAAACTTGACTTGTGAAAGAGTAAATACACGTCGCGGCATAGCAAGTCTTACAAGTTCCATATTTGCAAGCTTTTCACTTCCATCTGGGTTTCTTTGTTCGGACAATGTGCCACGCTCCATGCCACGAATACCACTTATAATATAAAGTGCCACTGCAAGTGCTCCTGCAGGATACTCATTTTGTGGGATATGGTTCACAAATTCCATAGCATTCAAATGACAGCCAAGGCCTCCTGCCGGAGTTATAACCGGTACACCTTTTTTAGCAAGTTCATTGGTCATAAATTCAATAAATTTAGGTCCTTGACTTATCATATCTTCATCCATTGTCTCTTCGAGGCCAACCGCCATAGCTTCCATTTCTCTTACAGACATTCCGCCATAGGTAAGAAAACCTTCATAAAGAGGAATAAATTCGCGCATCTTTTCAAAAAGTTTTTTATCGCTGGTGCAAATTCCTCCTCCTCTTGCACATCCCAGTTTACGGCCGGAAAAATAGATAACATCACTAAGAGAGGCTATTTTTAAGGTAATCTCTCTAATGCTCATAGATTTACATTTTTCTTCGCGAGTTTTTATAAAATATAGATTATCTGCAAGAAGGCTTGCATCAAGTACTAGTATAAGTCCATATTTGTCACACACTTTGCGCACCTGACTTAGATTTTCAAGAGAAAAGGGTTGGCCTCCAATTAGATTTGTCCCTGCTTCCATGCGAACAAACGCTATTTTATCTTCACCATTTGTTTCTATGACGCCATTGAGTTTATCAATATCTATATTTCCCTTAAAGGGATTATCACTTGTAGTTTCAAGGGCTGCATCGGTTATGACCTCTTCAACCTTACCACCATTTAAATTAATATGGGACTGTGTAGTTGTGAAGTGGTAATTCATAGGCACAACTGAACCCGGTTTGACAAGTGCTTGAGAGATAATATTTTCACAGGCCCTTCCTTGATGGGTTGGTAAAAAGTATTTTTTGCCGAATAGCTCTTTGAGCCTGCTTTCAAGTCTTATAAATGTCTCACTTCCTGCGTAGCTATCATCAGCTATCAACATGGCTGCTTGTTGTCTGTCGCTCATAGCATTTGTACCACTGTCTGTCAACATATCTAAAAAAACATCTCTATTTTTGAGCAAAAATGTATTATTGCCGGCTTCTGTTATAGCTTCAAGGCGCCGCTCGATAGGAGGGAGTGTTAGTTTTTGTACAATCCGGACTTTATGCATCTCCAGCGGTATTTGTTCTCCACTAAAAAATTTAATATTAGTCATTTTAGTCATCCTTTCGTTTTTAATATAGTTTGCTTTTGCCTGCTGAGTTTGTAAAATTCTACATTAGAATAATAATAATAATCCATAGAAACCATCTCCTTATTTTAAACCAAATAAAAACCCGTCCCTTAAATTTTTAAAGGACGGGTTTTATTCCGTGTTACCACCTTAATTCATCGGTATCTCGCAATACCAACCTTATCAAGTACGTTGCGAATTTGCAATTATACTCTAGCACTGTAACGGGTGCAGGTTTTCGGCTCAACCTACTCGGGTCTGTCCCTTTGGGTCGGCAGCTCTTGAGATGTATTCAGAACACTTTCCCTTGCACCTTTCACCAACCGGTAGCTCTCTGTAAAGTTTAAATTGTGTTCTTACTTCTTCTCAGTCAATGCTTTTAAAAATATTGTAATTATTATAATAGCTTAATTTAAATATGTCAATGGTCTATTTTAACTTATGTAGTTATTCTATGATAATGTCATATTGAAATTATTCTGATAAAATGACAGTATGCGTAAGGAGATTTTAAATGTGACATTCTGTAAGAGCCATAGTGATAACCTCCATATATATTTATTAGACATTATAATATCATAATAAGTTTTCGCTATGGTTCTATTTTTTATTCTGCTGCATTTCATTTTAGAATAAACTGACAAGTTCTTACAAACATAGGTTTGACTAAGGGAAGAAATGAAGGTAAAATATTATTAATATTGGCAATCAAAGAGATTGTTTATCAGATGCGGTTTAGACGGTTTTAGAAGCTGCAGAAATATATATACAATAAAAAGGAGTGTGCGATAGATATGAAACAGAAACGAGTATTTTCAGGGATCCAGCCCACAGGTATTTTAACATTAGGTAATTATTTAGGGGCGATGAAACAA
>DUOC01000196.1 GCA_012839065.1 Thermoanaerobacterales bacterium
TCCTTTTTAGCACTGACCGTACAACCATCACCATATGAAAACATTTCCATGGCGATTTCTCTTATTGTTTTATCTTTGTAATCCTTTTCCCTTTTTTTAATAAAGTAAGCATTTTCTGCAAATCTAGCAGCATCAAAGAACATGGGGATGCCATAGCGGTCGGCTACTTCCCTGGTCTCACGTATATTCTCCATAGATACAGGCTGACCCCCTGCACTGTTACAGGTAATGGTCATAAGTATAAAGGCTATATTTTCCTTTCCATTTTCTTCTATAAATTTAACCAGTTTTTCAATATCAATATTACCTTTAAACGGATGATCTGCTTGAGTATCATAAGAAATATCTGCTGCAAGGTTAACAGCTCTGCCGTGTTTTAATTCTATATGAGTCTTCGTCGTATCAAAATGCATATTCCCTAATACATATTGACCCGGTTTAATTAAAACATGAAATAGGACATTTTCTGCGCCTCGCCCCTGGTGGGTAGGTATTATATAGTCATACCCAAACAGTGTTTTGACGCAATCCTTTAGATTATAATAGTTACGGCTTCCTGCATAAGACTCATCACCCAGCATAATACCCGCCCATTGATAGTCACTCATAGCTCCCGTACCGCTGTCTGTTAGCAGGTCAATATAAACATCTTCTGATCTTAAAGCAAATTGATTATACCCGACTTTTTTTATAAGTTTCTCACGTTCTGCCCTAGTGTTCATCTTGATTGGTTCAACCATCTTAATTCTATAAGGTTCAGCTTTTATAATATCTTTCATCTCATCTACCCCCTTTTTATTTTAAACTCAGCTCGCCTCATCTCATCTTTTCCTTATTAAACATAAATTATTCTAAACATAGAGGCGCCAAGTGCTACATTTATTTGGGGTAGTTTATTTAATATTTGATTGTCCTCAGTTATTCTATACAGTGATGAAAAATCCTTCATAAAAAAATGACCAATCCTTAATTCTTCTTATTCTCTTTCAAATAATACTCGAAGATTTTCTTTGTAAGGAGACTTAACAATTCCTTTATCCGTAATAATTGCAGTTATTAGTTCATTTGGTGTAACATCAAATGCGGGATTAAAAACTCGTGTGCCCTCAGGAGCAATTCGTTTCCCTTTGATAAAAAGCACTTCATCTGTTTCTCTTTCTTCTATAGGTATCTCCTTCCCTGAAGTTAAAGACATATCTATAGTGCTTAATGGTGCTGCAATATACATAGGTATATTATGTTCCTTCGCAAGAACGGCAAGTGAATAAGTACCGATCTTGTTTGCAGTATCACCGTTTGCTGCAATCCTGTCTGCTCCTACAACTATCAGATCTACCATTCCTTTTGACATAATATATCCTGCCATATTATCAGTAATTAAAGTGAAGGGAATACCTTCCTTATCAAGCTCCCATGCTGTAAGCCTTGCTCCCTGCAGAAACGGCCTTGTTTCATCAACAAAAACATGAACTTTCTTCCCGTTTGAATGAGCAGCCCTTATAACTCCCAGTGCCGTTCCATATCCTACTGTAGCAAGTGCACCTGCATTACAGTGAGTTAAGATATTTGCCCCTTCCGGTACAAGTTCATCCCCGAACCGTCCTATAGCATAATTACTTTCAACATCCTCTCTTGCAATCTCTAATGCTTCATTCTCAAGAATATCTTGCAGCTGGGGAATACCTGATTGAATATTGTCTTCGGCTTTTTTCAACATCCTTTCAACTGCCCAAGCAAGATTTACCGCAGTTGGACGCGTTTGTTTAAGCTCAAAACCTATTTTTTTAAGTTCTTCCAGCCACCGTTTTTTGTCTTCAATTACACCAATCTCTTTTGCACCTATTACTATACCAAAAGCAGCAGTTGCTCCTATTGCAGGCGCTCCTCTAACTATCATATCCCTTATTGCATCAGCAACAGCCTGATAACTGCGACATTCTATTATCTTTTCTTCAAGAGGGAGCTTTGTTTGATCCAACAGTTTCAAGCATCCCTTTTCCCATATTATCGGTTTCATAAGTATAACCCCCTCCTGTATGTTTTAAGTTTACAGCCTAGCCGTCTTAAGAGCATCACTACATATACACTGTCTTTTATCCGGTTCAATTTCTTTTATCATATCTATAAGTATTTCCCTTAAATTATCTAAGTTTTCATCAAAGACCTTTATTACCATTTCATGGGAAACGGGCTCTATATCCGGATTCCCTTCCAGCCCTGCATCATAGTCCGTAATAAGCGAAATATTTGCATAGCATATTTCCAATTCTCTAGCTAATATTGCTTCCGGATACTGCGTCATATTTATTACTTCCCATCCGTGGCCGGAAAATTCACGGCTTTCAGCTTTTGTGGAAAACCTCGGTCCTTGAATGACTACGACGGTGCCTCTTTCATGGACTGTAACACCTAACTTCTTTGCACATTTAATTGCAAGTTCCCTCATTTCCGGGCAGTAGGGTTCCGCACCTCCCAAGTGAGTCGTAATTGGACCATCATAAAAGGTATCTCTCCTGCCCCATGTCCTGTTTACAAACTGGTCACAAACGACAAAATCACCGGGCTTTACATGAGGCTGTAAGCTGCCGGCAGCACACGGACCGATAATCCTTGTAACTCCCAATTCTTTCATTGCATATAAATTAGCCCTGTAATTGATCATATGTGGGGGCAGCCCATGATCCTTTCCATGTCGCGGTAAAAATGCTATCCTCTTCCCCTCGATTTCAGCAATAGCTATCTTATCACTTGGTGCCCCATAGGGCGTATCGACCTTTACTTCTTCTACATTATCAAGAAAAGAATAAAAACCTGAGCCTCCAAATACACCTATATCAGCTCTATATTTCAATGATACCACCTCCTATGGATTTTAGCATTTATTTTTTTAAATTCGACAAGTATTCATATAATTCCTTTAAAAGTTGTTCTCATTAGTATTAAATCAAAAGTGTTAGTGAATTAATATCTTACTATAAGGAAAATATATATTTGAAAAACAAGTTATACATTATACGGAGGTTTTATGGAACAGATAAATATCTTACAAATTGTAAGACCATCTGACGGCGGTATAAAGGAACATGTAAAATCTTTATTAAATAACCTTAATCCTTCAAAGTTCAAAATCTATGTGGTTTGTGATAATAACACTATATATAATATAAAACAATATTTCAAAGATAAAGTCAATATAACTTTTCTACCTATAGATATAAAAGGGGAAATCAGTTACCTATCAGACATGCAAGGTATTTATTCACTAACAAAACTCCTCAGGAATAACTCCTTTGATATAATACACTGCCACGGACTAAAGGCTGCCCTGCTGGGAGGAATTGCAGCAAAAACTGTTGGGCATAAAAATATAATCTATACTGCTCACAGTAATATATCTTTTAAAACATCACAAATAACAAATACCTATTTCTATAAAACCGTTGAAAAAGTTGTGTCGCACATCTCGAAACAAATTATTGCCGTCTCCGAAGGAATTAAAAATGAAATGATAATGAGAAAGATACCTGCAGAAAGAATCACAGTCATACCAAATGGTATTGATGCAAGCAGATTTAAAATAGAAACCGATAAAAAACATATAAAACGCCAACTGGGTATACCAGAAGAAGCTAATATCGTAGGAACTATTGCAAGACTCGCCCCCCAGAAAAACCTGGAAACCTTTCTTAAGGGAGCAGCGATATTATTATCATCAATGCCGGAACTCAGATTTATTATTGTAGGCGACGGTCCTTTAAAGAAACAATTACAGGAAAAAGCCATCGAGCTTGGTATTGAAAGTAAGGTTACCTTCACGGGTTATAGGAATGATATCCCAGAGATTCTACATATAATGGATGTATTTGCACTATCATCATGGACAGAAGGGCTGCCAATAACAGTTCTTGAAGCAATGGCTGCAGAAAAACCGGTAGTAGCTACACGTGTCGGAGGAACACCTGAAATAATCGAAGATGGGCTCACCGGACTCCTTGTAAAACCAAATGATGAAAAAAGCCTTGCTGAAGGGATAATGCACATATTAAGCAACCGGTTATTCGCAGATGCACTGGGCACTGCTGCCAGAAAAAATATTGTGGAAAATTATACAATTGAAAAAATGGTTGAGTCTACAGAAAAATTATATTTTGACTTAATAACCAAAAGGAGGCCGATCACATGAAAAAAGGTTGTTTCCTAATCATAATTATAATACTGACTTTAATCATCCCTTCTTATTGCTTTGGATATACAGAAAACCAATCAGATAGAAATGGAAAAGTTATTATGGTCATCATCAACAGAATAAGCTTAAACGACCTTATTGAAGCCCGGGTTCCTAACATTGACCGCCTGATAAAAGAAAACGGGGCAATAGGGGTTATGAATACAAATACAGGAGGAGCAAAAACACCGGAAAACTGTTCCTTGACCATCTCATCGGGAACTCGCGGAAGAGCACCCTCTGAAATAAAAGGCTTTAATTCATGGGAAGTATATCTGAATAATTCTGCTGATGCGCTACTTTATCAAATGTCCGGAACTTCATTAAATAGCGGCTCTATAGGTATATTTAATCTACAGGAGATATTAAGTTCAAACGCTTCTCTCCATTATAGAGTAGTCCCAGGTGCACTGGGCGAAAGTTTAAAAAATGCAGGACTTAAATCTGCTGCAATCGGCAATGCAGACACTGTCTTAGGTCATCGACGCCATTCTGCACTTATCGCAATGGATGCAAACGGCATAATACCATCAGGTGATATAAGCTCAAACTGCCTCACAGAAGATCCTCTGTTCCCTTATGCCTTAAGAACAGACTATGAAAAGATATTCAACATTTTCAAGGTCCATTTACAAGATAACGATTTTATAGTAATCGAAACCGGAGATACTTCCCGCTTAGAAGATTACAAAAGTATACTTAAACCGTCTATTTATAAAAAACATAAACAGAAGGCTTTAATAAGGTCTGATGAGCTAATCGGTAAAATAATAGAAAATATCGATTTAGAAAAAGATCTCCTAATTATAGCATCTATTACTCCCTCTATTGAAATGATACAACGAGGAAATAATCTTACTCCGATAATCATTGCAGGAAAAAATTACGATAAAGGGATGCTCATCTCAACCACTACAAGGAGAAACGGTCTAATAACTAATATTGATATCCCTTCTGCAATAGCTTCCTTTTTCAACATAAATGCACACCCGACAGTAATGGGCGGCAGATTATCTTCCATCACCTCTGATAATCCGTTGGAAGTAAAACACCTTGAAAGCAAAAGTCTATCGAATTATATATATAGACCGATTATTATAAAAACATATATAGGCTTTCAAATCGTCATTTTCTTGTCTGCCTTATGTTTTTTATTAATCAAGAAAAATCCATTTCCAAAACTTGTCGGTATCTTGAAAAGTCTTATGCCGGTAATTGCTTCTGTTCCGCTGGCACTGCTGTTAATTTCTCCTTTATCGCCATCTACTCTTTATATATTTATTATTTATTTATTCCTTATAATCACAGTTATTACAATTATAGCTCATATCCCTATAAAAAAAGACGATACTTTTATAATGATCAACGCCCTGACATTTTTATTTATAATCTTCGATGTAATAGCAGGATCACCATTAATGAAAACTTCAGTTTTGGGCTACTGTCCAATAATAGGAGGGAGATTTTACGGAATAGGAAACGAATACATGGGAATTCTTATAGGTTCTCTAATCACGGGTTCGACTCTTTTTATTGACCGATATAAAACAGAAGACAATACGATTCCACTACTTATTACTGCAGTTTTTTATATTTTGACTGTGTACGTAATGGCATCTCCAGCTTTAGGTGCAAATGTAGGCGGAACTATAACTGCTGCATTAGCCCTCTTTTTCACTTATTTAAAAATCTCCGGCAAAAAAATTACTGTAAAAGAATTGGTCTGCGGAGCCATTCTTACAACATGTATTATTTTGCTTTTAGTTTATTTTGATATAACACGTGTCGAAAACACCCAATCACATGTGGGGAAAACCATTGAACTTATAAAGAATAACGGCATATTTGTAATAAAAGATACTATACAGCGTAAATTGTCCGCTAACATAAGAATCTTTAAGTATACTATTTGGACACGGATTTTGGTGGTTTTCGTTATAACATTTGCTACAATTTTTTATAAACCCAGTGATTATTTGAAAAATCTAATAAAAAAATATCCTTATACAGTGATGGGATGGTCCGGGTGCCTGATTGCGAGCCTTGCTGCCCTTGTGTTCAACGATTCAGGGGTCGCACCTGCTGCTTCATGTTTGATATTCCCCGGTTCACTTGCAGTTTATATGATGCTTGATGAAAAGTTTAAATAAAATCCCGTCTGCTGCCCTTGCTGCGTCTGGTGGGATTGCTTACCGTTACCCTTGCCTCACAAAAGTTCTACTCTGAAATCTTATTTATGTTATAATTATGCTGAAATATCATAAATGCAAGGTGATTTCAGATGAAAAAATCATACAGCAAGTGGTTTCTAACCAAAGTTAAAAAAGCAGTAAGGGATTTCGATATGATTCAAAACAAAGATAGAATCGGTATAGGGGTATCAGGTGGAAAAGACAGCATAGCTTTATTATTTATACTGGACCTTTTTCGGAAATATTCCCACCTGGAATTCAGCATTCATGCCGTAAGCCTTGACCTGGGATGGGGTGTTGATTATACACCTTTGATTGAGTTTTGCAAAAATAGGGATATACCGCTACATATAGAAAAGACAGATATCGGTGAAATCGTTTTTTATCATAGAAAGGAGAAAAACCCCTGTTCTTTATGTTCTAAAATGAGAGGCGGAGCATTAAATAATGTTGTAAAACAGTTAGACTGTAATGTAGTAGCACTTGGACACCATGCAGATGATGCTATAGAGACTCTTCTCCTTAACATGATATTTACCGGAAAGTTGGGTGCTTTCCAGCCAAAAATATTTCTGGACCGTTCCGGCTTAACCCTTATAAGACCATTAGTATATTTACATGAGGATGTTATAATATCATTAGTCAAATCTGAGAACCTTCCTATAATAGATAATCCCTGTCCTGCCAGCGGTGTTACTAAAAGAGAAGATATAAAAAACCTGATAGATATGATGGAAGAGATTTTTCCATCCGCCAGAGCAAACCTGCTGTCATCTTTGTCTAATGTGGTGTATTCGGGATTATGGATGAAAGAGGACAAAGATAAATCCTGATCAGTCTGACATCCCCTTGACAGCTGTATGTTTTTATTGCAAAAAATGAAGGATTTTGTATTATCTTGGTAGAATTATAATGTATAATAATTGTATGTGCCTGTTCATATAATCAATTTGCTGTGTATAGGGGGTGTGGAGGCTGAAGAATAAAAAGAAGAAACAATTCGGCGAAACGCTTATTGACAACGAACTTGCAGCTCTGGAGCAGCTTCGTCGGGCTCTTGATATGCAAAAAGAAAGCGGAGAAAAACCTGGTAATATACAAAAAGATATGGGTGTTATTTCAAAACAGGACATAATCGAAATCCTAGGTCTTCAGTTAGGAATCCCTCAAGTAAGTTTATATAAGTACTTCATAGATCCTGCTGCAGTTAAAGCAATCCCTGATCATCTTGCCAAAAGACTAAAAGCCGTACCAATCAATAAAGAAGGTGACTCCCTTGTTGTCGCCATGAGTAATCCCCTTGACATATATGCAATTGATGATATCAGGCTCACATCAGGACTAAATGTGAAACCGGTACTTGCAGACGAAGATGAAATAATATCCATTATTAACCAACATTATTCTATGAAAGGTTCTATAGAACAAGTTATAGACGAACTTATCGAAACAGAGCCCGGTATTCGGAAAGCAGATGTAGAAACAGAAATTGAAGCCTCGGAAAAAGCACCTGTTGTAAAACTGGTAAATTCTATCATTCAGCAAGGAATAATAGACGGTGCAAGTGATATACATATAGAACCCGGCGAAAACACGGTAAGGATTAGATACCGTATAGACGGTCAGCTGCATGAAATTATGAAATTTCCAAAACACCTGCACAATGCATTGACGGCACGGATTAAGATAATTTCCGATATGGATATTACAATAAAACGTCATCCTCAGGACGGAAGGAAAAAATTCGAATATGGCAGACAGCAGGTAGACCTGCGTATCTCTACTCTCCCTACTGTCTATGGGGAAAAGATAGCTATCAGGATATTAGATAGAGATAAAAACTTCTTTAAATTAGGGGAATTAGGCTTTACCAGTGAAAATTTACATGAATATAAGAAGATAATAAAATATCCCTATGGTATGATTCTCGTTTCAGGCCCTACTGGAAGCGGGAAAACTACAACACTTTATTCCACACTGCATGAACTTAACTCAACAGAAAAAAACATTGTAACCCTGGAAGACCCTGTAGAATATATGTTGGAAGGAATAAACCAGGTTCAGATAGCCCCAAAAATAGGGCTCAACTTTGCCGAAGGGCTTAGAAATATCTTAAGACAGGATCCAAATATAATTATGGTAGGAGAAATACGGGACAGCGAAACAGCGGATATCGCTGTTCGTGCTGCACTTACAGGGCATTTGGTTCTGTCAACTATACATACTAATGATTCAGCTGGTGCAATTACCCGTTTAATCGATATGGGTGTAGAACCCTTTCTAATATCTTCATCGCTAATAGGTGTAGTAGCTCAGCGTCTTGTAAGAAGAATATGCCCCAAATGTAAAAAAGAATATGAAGCCGATGACAGAGAATTGCTGGCATTAGGAATTCAAGGGCCCTGTAAATTGTACAAGGGTGAAGGATGTTCTTTATGCAATAATACAGGATACAAGGGAAGGATAGCTGTATATGAGATATTGAGGATCTTAAAAGAGCATCGTAAACCAATAACCGAGAAGGCTCCTTCAGATGTGCTTAAAGATATTTCTGTAAAAAACGGCATGAAAACACTAAAGGAAAATGGAATCCGCCTGGTCTTAGATGGGATAACCACCTTAGATGAAATATTAAAGGAAATTACTTCTGTTGAAAATTGATTCTAGTGTGGAGCCAAACCTTAGAATAACAGGCATTGATTTCGGAGAGATGCTCCATGCTCACCAAAGTTTTCTGCTCCGAAATCAAAATTAGAATAAGTTGGTGAATTTTGATCATGTCTTTCAGGAACTTACTTGCATTAGCAGTAAAAAATAATGCCTCTGACCTACATCTGACTGCCGGAGCACCCCCGGTAATGCGCATATACGGTAAATTAGTATTTACTGAA
>DUOC01000197.1 GCA_012839065.1 Thermoanaerobacterales bacterium
AAACCAAACTGGATCTAGGATCAGCCTTCACCTTATTTGCATAACGCATTACATAAGCAACTGCTATTATATATAAAACCACATAACCAACTATGCGAAATCCAATACCTGAAAATAGTGGAAGTTCTGCAATACCCTGTGCTACACCAACAGTAAACGGGTTAATCATACCGCCGCAGAAACCAATAGCAGCGCCGGTCGACATCATCGCAACTCCAACAATATCGTCATAACCTACTGCTCGTGCAAGTTGAATGCCTATAGGTATAAATACAATTACTTCTTCAGCAGCACCATAAGAAAATCCCATTATGGAAAATAAAAACATAACTACAGGTATCATTAATTTCTCCTTGCCTTTTAGTGCTAGTACTGCACGAGATACCCCTGCATCTATTGCACCGGTTGATTGTATCATTGCAAAGGCACCGCCACATATAAATATAAAGAATATAATATCCGCAGTTGCCTTCATGCCTTCTGGGATAGCCTTAATCATATTAAACGGCTTGACAGGAGTTCTCTCAACAAAATGAAATGATGCAGGATTGACTAAAGTTCTGCCTGTATTTGGATCCTCTACTCTTTCATACACTCCTGCAGGCAGTACATACGTCAAAATCGTTACTAGTATTATTACTGTAAATAAAATTACATAAGTATGAGGCACCTTAAATTTTATCTTCTTTTTTTCTGTCGGATTAACTTTTTCCATAAAAACACTCCTTTCAATTATTTTATTAATGGTAATGACGTTTATTGAACACTGTTCTCTAAATTATTGTATTAAATAAATTTTATAATTCCCCCTTTCATTAACAATGCTATATAGAGATTTGATACTTTAGGAAGCTAATCTGATTATTTATATTATGCTATCTTATGTAATATAACAGTCCATATAACCATGAATAATAGAGCAAATGGATATGTAGCACCATATCCTGCTGCTACTTCATCTGAACCTGTTGCATCAATTGCAGCACCTAATCCAGGAGTGCTTGTCATACCCCCACATATAGCACCTGAAAGCAGTATCCAGTTCATTTCCCATATATATCTCCCCAAGATAAAACCAAACAGTTGAGCAGATAGCCCACCCATAAATGCAATAATTATCAAAATAAATCCATACTGCTGAACAATTCCGATAACTTCTGCGCCACTATCTAAACCGACAATAGCTAAAAATAAAGCTAGCCCTAACTCTTTTAAAGCTAACAAAACATCTTTGGGCATTATGGTAGATATGCCGCATATATTCCCTTTATACCCAAAAAGCAATGCTGATATTAATATGCCCCCAGTTGTACCTAATGTGACTTTACTTAACAAAGGTATAGGTATCGGTATAGAACCTATAATTGCTCCAATAATTATCACCATAGACAAGCTTACTAAATTAAATCGTTCATTATCATTTTGAAAACTTAAGGCATCTTCTGAAGACCTTATTTCTTTTTTATAAAGTGCTAATTCATTTTCTACATTGATTTTAAATATGTATGGGACCAGCTGGACGAAAAGAATTACAACTATAACACCTATTGGATATGCTATTGCATGCCCTATGCTTATCATAGGATTTTTATTTGTTGCCTCAATAGCAGCTGCAAGCCCTGGAGAACTGGTCAATGCCCCAGTATAGGTACCTGAAATAAGATAAGGATCTAAACTCCCTTTGCATATCAAAGAGATGATATATGTTGCCAATGCACCCCCAAATGTAATAACTATGCCTAATGCTGCAAATTTAAAACCGTAAAGTTTTACTACTCGTCCTACATCCTTAGCGGCAAGTAGCCCAACGGCAGATACAAATAAAACTAATCCAAAATTAAAAATCACATTATTTACTTCAAATCCATAAGCACCAAATACCAAACCAACAAAGAGCGCTCCTGAAGTCTCTAAACATATATTCTTTATTCTTATTTTTCCAATTAATAATCCTAAAGCAATAACTAGAAAAAGTATAAAAAACTCGTTTGTTATAATTGCATTAATTAGTACGCTCATTTGCCTCTTCCTTTCATAACTAACTGTAGAAGTTTTTTAGTATGGTAACTATTAATTCATTGCTACATATATTTTGTATTTTGCAAATATTGTGCCATAGCTGTAATTGCGGAAATTATAAGCAAATAAGAATTACTGTTTCAATATATAACAATATGCTGTTTACAATCGTTACAGCTGTTACATGTTTTTCAACTTTCGCCATATAAATGTTCGGCTTACTCCTAAAAGTTTTGCTGCTTGCGATTGATTGCCTTTTGTTATTTCTAATGCCTTTTCAATACTTCTTAATATAATTTCATCCAGGGAGCAAGTTTCAACTAATAACCCTAAACCGGTATTATAAACTGAAAACTCCGGCATATTCAATAAATCTCCCTTTTCTATTTTTTTATCTTTATATAACGCCATAAGTCTTTTTACCACATTAATTAATTCTCGTATATTGCCAGACCAATTATAATCAATTAGCAATTGCATTGCATCATCAGACAAATAAATATCTTGATTGTATTTTTGAGAAATGTTATAAATTATTGCCGGGATATCACTTTTTCTTTCATTTAATGGTGGTATTTTAACGTTAAGAACATTTATTCGATAAAAAAGATCCTCTCTAAACTTTCCTTCGTCTATTAATTGCGTAAGATTTTTATTAGATGCAGCAATTATCCTTACATCAATAGGTACAATCTTATTTGAGCCTACAGGACGTATAGTTTTTTCTTGAATAACCCTTAAAAAAACAGTTTGTAAATTTAGAGGTATTTCGCTTATTTCATCAAGAAAAATAGTGCCTCGATGCGCAAGTAAAAAAAGCCCTTCTTTCCCACCTTTTCTTGCTCCGGTAAACGCTCCCTCTTCATATCCGAAAAGTTCACTTTCAAAAAGGTTATTTGAAAGTTCAGCACAATTCACTGCAATAAAAGGGCGATCCCTTCTTTGACTTACATTATGAATGCTTTGAGCAAATAATTCTTTCCCAGTTCCCGATTCGCCAATCAATAGTATATTTTCGTCAGTTTCAGCATATTTTTTTGCTATGTTTTTTGTTTTTACTATAGCTGGTGATTTGCCAATAATATCATCAAATGAGTAATTTGCTACATAACCTTTTGCATAAAGTTTTTCTCTAATCTGCTGCTCTAACTGCATTATTTTTGTGACATCTTGAAAAGTGGCAACTGCTCCCACAACTTTATCTCTTATTTTCATTTTAACCCTATTTGTAGATATAATAGCTGTTCCCATATCTTGAATTACACCAAGTTGATCTTCACCCTCCAATACTTCTAAAAGTTTTGCATTCGGTAGTACATCCTTTGCATTTCTACCTATTGCTTCAACTGCACTTATTTTTAATATGTTTTCAGCTATTGGGTTAAATGTAGTTATTATCCCGTTCTGATTAACTGCTATAATGCCATCGTGGACATTTTGTATTATAGTCTCTATTCTTGCTCTTTTTATTGCTTCTTGTTTTTTTATATCAACAATATGTTGTGCCTGTTTTAATGTACAAATAATAGATTGCTCGTCAGATCCTACCATGACTCCTTTTTTACCCAGTTTTTCTGCAAACCTTACAGTATAAATACCACCAATAATTACATCTGCTCCATCTTCAACCGCACGAATAACCAAATCTTCTATATCATTCTTGGTTTTATATCTGTAAAAATTAACTTTAATTTGTAATAAATTATATAAAAGGTCCTCTTTATAAGGTATTTCATTATACCAAATTAATGCTATTTTTTTTCCATATTTTGCGGCTTCTTGTATTCCTTTTAATATCTCCAAATTATTTTCATACATATCTAATATAGTTAAATTACACTCTTTTTTTAAGGTGGCAGTAGTTGCACCTCTACTTATAATAACTTCCACACCATTTCTTTCTGCTTCTTTGGCAATTTCTACTGATTCTTCCATTACAACAGTTTCTACCCTGACGTTCATATTAAGTTGCTGTGATATTTTAATAACAATATCTGCTATTTCTTTATATGGTGCGAAGAAAAGTATTTCACTTTTCCCGTGCATAAAACCCCTCCTTATAA
>DUOC01000198.1 GCA_012839065.1 Thermoanaerobacterales bacterium
AGCATATGCAGCTGCAATGGGCGGTATTGATGCGCTGGTATTTACTGCAGGCATTGGTGAGAACTCGGGCAGTATAAGGATGAGAATTTGTAAAGGACTTGAATTCCTGGGTATAGAAATAGATCCGGAAAAGAACAAAATAAGTGGGAAAGAGATAGATATATCTAAGGAAAATACGGCGACAAAAGTATTAGTAATCCCTACAAACGAAGAATTAATGATAGCAAGAGATACAAAAGAATTGGTAATGTAATCTTTACATTGTAATAGAAATTTTGTATAATCAAAATAAAAACGAGATATTTTCGGGGTGATATTTTTGAAAATAGACATTTCTAGAATAGAAAAAGAGACTGGTGCATATATAGATTTTTATATTGAACAAAATATTTCACCCCTTGATTTTCAAGGTGAAAAAATAGTTTTTTTAAAGCCCTTTTGTGTTATCGGAAAGGCAATCAATGTTGGAGAATTTATTACTTTGCGGGGGACGATAAAATCAGCAATGGAACTGCATTGTCATAGATGTTTAGAGAGGTTTGAATTATGTTTTTCCACGGATTTCAATGAAGAATTTCCTCTTAATACAAAAGTAATTGAAGGAGAAATACAAGAAGGGATAAAAGATCATATTATCGATATAAGAAATTTAGTAGAAAACACAGTATTATTAAGCCTACCAATGAAGAGATTGTGTGATGAAAATTGTAAAGGATTGTGTGAACGATGTGGAGCAAATCTGAACAAAGAACAATGTAGTTGTGTTACAGAAAAAATTGATCCTCGTCTGGCCGTTTTAAAGCAGTTATTACAGAATGAAAATGACGAAGATTAAGGAGGTGCAAAAACTATGGCTAATCCAAAAAGAAGACATTCTAAATCCAGAAGAGACAAAAGAAGAGCTAATTGGAAACTGACTGCTCCTCAACTAGTAGAGTGTCCCCAATGCCATACACTAAGGGCCCCACACAGAGCATGTCCCGAATGTGGGTATTATAAAAACAGGGAAGTTATTGAGGTCAAATAGCAAGATAGAGCAATCTATCTTGCTTTTTCAAATAAAAAATATTGCTTCTTCCATTTTTTTATTATATAATTTTAGTATCTAGTCATAATAGGTGATATTAATCTGAGGTGATAAGATGGCTAGGGAAGGGCTACCAAAACCTCTAAGGCAAGAACAGTTAATAAAAAAAATAGAAGAGGATCCTTTTTTAACAGATGAAGAACTTGCAGAGATGTTTTGTGTAAGTATTCAAACCATAAGATTGGACAGAATGGAGCTGGGGATTCCTGAGTTAAGAGAAAGAATTAAATTAGTTGCAAAAAACTTTTACCCCAAAGTAAAATCTATAACAGCAAAAGAGATTTTAGGTGAGTTAATAGATCTTGTATTAGGCGAGAGTGGTATCTCCATATTAGAAACGACAGAGGATATGGCTTTTGAGAAAACAAGAGTAATAAGAGGTCATCATATCTTTGCACATGCTAATTCTCTTGCTATAGCTGTAATAAATGCAGATGCGGCTTTAACAGGAGTGGCTAACATAAAATATAAAATGCCCGTTTTTGCCGGAGATAAACTCATTGCTAAAGCTAATGTGACTAGAATAAGGGGTAATAAACATTTTGTATGGGTTAAAACCTATGTAAAGCAGAAAGAGGTATTCCGAGGGAAGTTTATACTTGTTTCACTTGGGGAGGGAACATAATGAAAATAGCTGTTGATGCTATGGGAGGCGATAATGCTCCTGGAGAAATTGTAAAAGGAAGTATACTTGCTGCAAGGGAATTAAAAGATGTAGAGCTTTTTATAATAGGTAATGAAGATAATATACAGAATGAAATTAAAAAAAACAATATTAGTAATTTATCAATAGATATTATTAATGCAAGTGAAGTAATAGATAATAATGAATCACCTGTTAAGGCAGTGAAAACCAAAAAAGACTCTTCAATGATTAAGGGATTAGAGCTGCTTAAAAAAGAAGAAATCGATGCTTTTATATCGGCAGGCAGTACGGGGGCATTTATGGCAGGGGCTCTATTGATAGTAGGCCGTATAAAAGGGATAGATCGACCCGCATTAGCTTCTGTTATACCAACAGCAAAAGGATGGACACTTCTTTTGGATATGGGGGCAAATACAGATGTTAAACCTAAAAACCTAATTCAATTTGCTGTAATGGGATCTATGTATGCAACAAAAGTTATGGGTATTAAAGAACCAAGAGTTGCTCTTTTGAATATAGGGAAAGAAAGTGAAAAAGGATCTCAGCTTACAAAAGAAGCATACAAACTTCTTTCAAAAGAATCTTACATAAACTTCATCGGGAATATGGAAGCAAGGGAACTGTTAGAAAGTGGCGCTGCTGATGTATTAGTATGTGATGGATTTTCAGGGAATGTTTTTTTAAAGGCAATAGAAGGTGTAGCAATTACAATATTTGATCTTATTAAGAAAGAAGTTGAAAGCTCTTTTTCTTCTAAGATTGGTGCTTTCTTATTAAAATCAAAGTTCAAATCAGTAATAAGTAAACTTGATTATTCAGAATATGGGGGGGCACCTTTTTTAGGTATTAAAGGTGTATGCATTAAGTGCCATGGTTCTTCTAATGCTAAAGCAATAAAGAATGCAATAATGCAAGGGAAGATATATGTAGAACAAAATATCATAGGTAGCCTTTTTGAAGAATTCAGCAAAGAAGGAGAGAGATAGTCTTGACACGTGCCGGAATAATTGGAACAGGCTCCTGTGTTCCCAAACATGTTTTAAAAAATTCTGATCTTGAAAAAATGGTTGAAACCACAAATGAATGGATAGTGACAAGAACCGGTATAAAACAACGCCATATTGCAAATGATGGTACTGCCTGTTCAGATCTTGCAACTGAAGCAGCATTAAAGGCTTTACAATCTGCGAATAAAACACCTGACGAAATAGATCTTATAATAGTTGCTACTGTAACACCTGACATGAACTTCCCTGCAACAGCATGTTTGGTGCAAAAAAATATAGGTGCAAACAAAAGTGCTGCTTTTGATCTTGAATCAGGATGTACTGGGTTTCTTTACGGTCTTACTGTTGCCAGTCAGTTTATAATGACAGGGACTTATAAATGTATACTTGTTATAGGTTCAGAAGTGCTTTCTAAGATTGTAGATTGGGAAGACAGGAATACATGTGTTTTATTTGGTGATGGAGCAGGAGCTGTTATTGTAAGTAATGTAAATGAAGGTGGAATTTTGCAAAATTATTTACGTGCTGATGGTACCGGTGGTGAACTTCTTTTTATGCCGGGTGGGGGGTCTAGAAATCCCGCAACTTTAGCATCTGTGGAGGAAAAAATGCACCATATAAAGATGAAAGGAAATGATGTTTTTAAATTTGCAGTTAGAGCAATGTATGACGCAACTGAAAACATATTAAATAAAGCCCAAATGTCTATTGAAGATATTGATATTGTAATACCTCACCAAGCAAATAAGCGGATAGTTAATGCTGCTGCCAGAAGATTCAAAATTCCAGAAGAAAAATTGTTTATTAATTTAGATAAATATGGAAACATGTCTGGGGCTTCGATTCCGGTAGCCTTGGATGAAGCCTTTAATGAAGGCAGGATTAAAAAATACGATAATATTCTATTAGTTGGTTTTGGTGCGGGATTGACATGGGGCAGCTGCATTATAAACTGGAATTATTGACAAAATCAGAAGGTGGGATTTTTATGAGGAAAGTTGGTATTGTTACAGACAGTACCGCAGATTTGCCGAAGGAATATATAGAAAAATACAATATACAAGTTGTGCCTTTAAAAGTTCTATTTGGGGATGAAGAATTCTTAGATAACGTAAATTTAAAACCAGTTGAATTTTACAAAAAATTAACTACATCCAAATTTTTTCCAAGGACATCACAGCCTTCACCAAGTGATTTTATAGATATATATAAAAAATTAGGTGAGGAAACCGAAACAATAATTTCTATACATTTATCGTCAAAACTGAGTGGGACATATCAATCTGCTTTAATTGCAAAATCTAATCTGGAAGATTTGGATATCCATGTAATTGACTCTAAAGTTCCTTCGATGGTGCTTGGCATGATAGTTTTAGAAGCGGCTAGGGCATGTGAGCAAGGCAAAGATAAAGAAGAAATTTTAAAATTAATAAATTATTTAATTAATAAAATAAAAGTGTATTTTGTAGTGGACACATTAGAGTATCTTCAAAAAGGGGGTAGGATAGGTAAAGCGAGTGCATTTTTGGGCAATTTATTGAGCGTTAAACCGATACTAAGTATAGGGGACGGGGAAGTAATACCTGTTGAAAAAATTAGAGGCAGATCAAATGCATTTAAAAAAATGATTGAATTAATGAAGGAAGATGTTTCTCCTGGCAGTCCGATAAAAATTTCTGTATTTGATGCTGATTCAGAAAAAGAAGCATATAAACTTATTGAAATGGTTAAAAGTGAATTTAATGTAACAGAAGTAATCAAATCAACTATAGGAACGGTGATAGGAACTTATGTGGGACCAGGTACTGTAGCAATAACTTTCTATGAAGAATAATTTCGGAGGGTTCATAAATGTTTTATACAGATTTATGTAAGATGCTGAATATAAAATACCCAATCTTACAAGGTGGTATGGCATGGGTTGCAACGGGAGAATTAGCGGCTGCTGTTTCGAATGCCGGGGGGTTGGGTATTATAGGGGCTGGGAATGCACCAGCTGATGTGGTTGAAAATGAAATAAAAAAAGTTAAATCTTTGACAGAAAAACCTTTTGCAGTAAATGTCTATTATATGTCACCTTTTGTTGATGATATTATCGATTTAGTTATTAAGGAAGAAGTTCCCGTAATAACTACGGGAGCAGGTAATCCGGGTAAACATATCGATAAACTTAAGGAAGCGAATATAAAAGTAATACCGGTGGTAGCTTCGGCTTCATTGGCAAAGAGACTTGAACGATTAGGGGTTGATGCAGTAATTGCAGAAGGCATGGAATGTGGAGGGCATATTGGTGAGCTTACGACTATGTCTATAGTGCCTCAAGTAGTAGATGCTATAGATATTCCTGTAATAGCAGCTGGTGGTATTGCTGACGGAAGGGGCTTTGCGGCAGCATTTATGTTAGGTGCTAAAGGTGTTCAGATGGGCACTCGCTTTGTGTGTGCAGAAGAATGCACTGTACATAAAAATTATAAAGAGGCCATATTAAAAGCAAAGGACAGATCAACAGTTGTTACGGGAATGCCTACTGGTCATCCGGTTCGAGTTTTAAAGAATCGGCTGTCAAGGCAGTTCCAATTATTAGAAAAACAAGGAGTGGATATAAAAGAGCTAGAGGAATTAGGTATGGGGAAATTAAGAGCTGCTGTTGTTGATGGTGATATCGATAATGGCTCTTTAATGGCTGGCCAAATCGCAGGGCTGATAGATGATATTTTGCCAGCAAAAGTTATTATAGAAAGGATAATCAGAGAGGCAGAGGAAACGATAAAAAAATTTAACATAAGAAACATTTAGCGGGGGTAATATATATGAAAACTGCTTTTGTTTTTCCTGGTCAAGGGGCCCAATTTGTAGGTATGGGACGAGAATTAGCAGCAAATTATAAAGAAGCAGATGAAATTTTTAAGAGGGCTAATGAATCTTTAGGGTTTGATATAGAAAAATTATGTTTTGAAGGGCCTGAAGAAGAACTTCGAAAAACAGAGATTACACAACCTTCTATTCTTACTGTTAGTATTGCGGCTTTAAAAGTATTAGAAAATCAGGGCATATTCCCTGATATAGTTGCAGGGCTTAGTCTGGGAGAATATTCAGCTTTAGTTAGTGCTGGTGTTATTTCTTTTGAAGATGCACTACCTTTAGTGCAAAAGAGAGGGAGGTTTATGCAAGAGGCAGTACCTGAAGGCAGAGGCGCTATGGCAGCTATAATCGGTCTAGACAAATCAAAAATCAACAAAATATGCAAAAAAGGGGTTGTAGAAGTATCAAATTTCAACTGTCCTAACCAGATAGTTATAGCAGGTGAAGTTAAAGCTGTTAAGAGCGCAATGACAGCAGCAAAAGAATTGGGCGCAAGAAGCACGGTTGAGCTTAATGTAAGTGCACCTTTTCATACAAGTTTATTGGAACCTGCAGGTGAAAAACTGTTTTTTGAGTTAAACAAGATCCCATTTAACGCACCAAAAATACCTTTTATTTCTAATGTAACAGGTGATTATGTATCAGATCCGGAAGAAATTAAAACATATTTAAAAAAACAGGTAAGTTCGCCTGTTTTGTGGGAAGATACAGTAAGAAGGATGATAAGAGATGGAGTAAAGCTTTTTATTGAAGTTGGGTTAGGCAAAACTTTATCTTCATTCATTAAAAAGATTGATAAAAAATCTACTGTTGTACATATTGAAGATCCGGAAACATTTGAAAAAGTGAAACATGTTTATAGGGAGGTGACTACATGCAGCAATTATCAGGGAGAACTGCATTAGTTACTGGAGGAGCAAGGGGTATAGGTAAGGCAATTGCCTTAGAACTTGCCGGTCTAGGGGCTGATATTGTTTTAAATTATTCCACGAGTTTAGATAAAGCAAAAGAAGTGTCTGATATGATAAAAAGTCTGGGCAGAGATTGCCTTATAGTAAAAGCAGATATATCAGCTCTTTCAGAAGTTGAAGATATGGTTGAAACGGCAAAAGAAAAATACGGGAAAATAGATATACTTGTCAATAATGCCGGTATAACAAGTGATAACCTTTTGATAAGAATGAAGGAAGAAGAATGGGATAATGTTATTGCTATTAACTTAAAAGGCGTTTATAATTGTACTAAAAGCGTTATAAGACAGATGATAAAACAAAGATGGGGCAGAATAATAAATATATCGTCAGTTGTAGGTATTCATGGCAATGCGGGGCAAACTAATTACTCTGCTTCAAAAGCAGGTGTAATCGGATTTACAAAATCATGTGCTAAGGAACTTGCTTCAAGGGGTATAACAGTAAATGCTATAGCACCCGGTTTTATTGAAACTGATATGACTGATACACTAAGCGATAATGTCCGAAAAACTATGGAATCCAGTATTCCTTTAAAAAGGCTGGGCAAGCCGGAAGATATAGCATATTTGGCTGGTTTTCTATCCTCTTCCAAAGCAGATTATATAACTGGACAAATTATTAATGTAGATGGTGGAATGGCAATGTAATAAACTTCTTAATGAGATTTGAGTTAAAATATTAAACTTTATCGGAAGGGGGTGTAAGTATGGATATATTGGATAAAGTCAAGCAAATAGTAGCTGATCAATTAGGAATAGATGAAGATGAGGTATTACCGGAAGCATCTTTTATTGACGATCTGGGTGCTGATTCCCTCGATGTTGTCGAGTTAATAATGGCTTTTGAAGAAGAGTTTGATCTTGAGATACCTGATGAAGATGCCGAAAAAATAGTTTTTGTAAAAGATGTAGTTGAATACTTGAAAAACAACATTTGACTTTCAAATAAGTCCCGCTTTTGAATAAACGCGGGACTTTCTATGGGATATGAATTCTGGGGGAGATCTATATTATGAAAAAAAACAGGGTAGTAATAACAGGATTAGGGGTTGTATCGCCCGTAGGTACAGGCATAGAACGATATTGGGAATCTTTATTAAATGGTCGTTCAGGCATAAATAAGATAACAAAATTTGATACTACTGATTACAATGTAAAAATAGCGGGAGAAGTAAAGGACTTTTGTGCTGAAGATTATATGGATAGAAAAGAAGCCAGAAGAATGGATAGATTCTCTCAATTTGCGGTAGCTTCTACAGCTATGGCTATAAAAGATTCACAATTGGATTTAGAAAAAGAGGATCCTCTTAAAATTGGAATAGTTCTCGGTTCGGGTACCGGGGGAATTGAGACTATGGCGGAACAATTTGATATATTAATCCAGAAAGGTCCGAGAAGAGTAAGCCCGTTTTTCATCCCCATGTATATACCCAATATGGCAGCTGCGCAAATTGCTATGAATTTCAATGCGAAAGGGCCTAATTTTACTGTTATGACAGCCTGTGCTGCAGGAACTCATGCTATTGGTGAAGCCTTTAGATTAATAGAACGGGGTGATATTGAAATAGCCATCACCGGGGGTTCTGAAGCACCAATTACACCATTAGCATTAGCGGGTTTTACTTCTATGAAGGCACTTTCTACTAATAATGAAGAGCCTGATAAGGCGTGCAGACCATTTGATATGCATCGGGATGGTTTTGTGATGAGCGAAGGTGCCGGTATTATTATACTAGAATCCCTAGAACATGCTAAGAAAAGAGATGCGAAAATATATGCAGAGCTTGTCGGATATGGCAACACATCTGATGCATACCACATTACTCAGCCTGCTCCTGATGGTGAAGGAGCTGCAAGGGCTATTGAACAGGCTATTAATGATGCAGGAATTAAATACGATATGGTTGACTATATAAATGCCCACGGCACATCAACCCCTTTAAATGATAAATTAGAAACCATGGCTATTAAAAAAGTATTTAAAGAACATTCATATAAAATTACAATTAGTTCTACTAAATCTATGGTAGGGCATCTTTTAGGCGCTGCCGGTGCCGTAGAATTTATAGCAACAACATTGACTGTCAAATATGGGATTGTGCCTCCGACTATTAATTATCAGACAAAAGATCCTGATTGTGACCTTGATTATACACCAAATAAAGCCAAAGCGAAAGAAATAATATATGCTTTATCAAACTCCTTTGGGTTTGGTGGTAATAATGGAACCTTACTTATTAAAAAAAATGATCAATAGCGGGGAAAATTATATGTTAAGTAAAACAGATAAGAGGATAGATAATCTTCAAAAAACAATTAAGTATTATTTTAAAAAAATAGATTTATTATATACAGCTTTATCACACCCATCTTATGCACATGAAAATAATTTACCTCATTATAAAAGTAATCAAAGATTAGAATTTTTAGGAGATGCAGTTTTGGGTTTAACTGTTAGTGAAATCATATACAACGAATATCCAAATTTTCCTGAAGGGCGTATGACTAAAGTCAGAGCTAATGTGGTGTGTGAATCAACACTTGCGAGGATTGCACGGGATGTGTTGTTAGGAGAGTTTCTTTATTTAGGGAAAGGTGAAGAAGCAACAGGAGGAAGGAAACGGACTTCTATTCTTGCTGATGCATTAGAGGCTTTAATAGGTGCTATATATATAGATGGTGGAATTGAACAAGCAAAACAATTTGTTAAAAACTATTTTTATAATGAAATTAAAGATACAATACAAAAACAAAACTATAAGGATTATAAATCTACCCTTCAGGAACTAACACAAAGGGATAATAAAGAAAAGCTCTATTATGAAGTGATAGGGGAATCCGGACCGGATCACGATAAAATCTTTACTGTGCACGTAAAATTCCACAATAAAATTTTAGGTAAAGGAAAAGGCAAAAGCAAGAAAGAAGCTGAACAAGCAGCAGCCAAGTCAGCATTGAAGGATTTAGATATTCCCTTAT
>DUOC01000199.1 GCA_012839065.1 Thermoanaerobacterales bacterium
ACATAGAACGAAAAGTCGTTATTGCCCCCATCCCATAAAATCACGTCTGCTTCTTTTTCTGCTTCTCTTAATATTTTTTCATAATCTACACCTGCATATACTATAGTGCCATTATCTATGTGTGGTTCGTATTCTTCTCGTTCTTCGATTGTGCACTGGTGTTTATCCATGTCTTCATATGTTTCAAAACGCTGACATACCTGATCAGCAAGATTACCATATGGCATTGGGTGTCTTATAGCAACTACCTTTTTACCCATTCCCTTTAATATGTCGCAAATCCTGCGTGTAGTTTGACTTTTGCCCACTCCTGTTCTGACTGCACATACAGACACAACAGGTTTTACAGATTTTAGCATTGTTGTCTTTGGACCCATTAAGCGAAAGTCCGCTCCTGCTGCCATTACACTTGAAGCCTTATGTATTAAATCTTCATGAGCGATATCACTATAAGCAAATATTACTTGGTCTACATCCATTTCTTTTATTAGTCTTTGAAGTTCATCTTCATGGTAAATTGGTATCCCATCAGGATATAGTTCACCAGCAAGTACCGACGGATAAGTTCTTCCTTCTATATCAGGTATTTGTGCTGCTGTAAAAGCAACTACTTCATATTCATTATTATCCCTAAAGAATACATTAAAGTTATGAAAATCCCTTCCTGCAGCTCCCATTATTATTACTTTAGTTTTTTTCATGCTAAAAACACTCCTTCCCTTTTTTAAATATATTATATACCTAATCAACTAAATTTACAGCAAGAATCATATTTGACGTTTAAAATATATTTTTATCATCCTACTGCAAGCAGTTTGGAAATAGCATGGTATTATTGCGTGAACAATTTGGAGCCGTCCTCAATTTTACACAATTTTGTAATTTGTATGTCTGTGCGCTATGAATATACAGAAATCAATCTTATAATTAGCGAATCTGTCCGTTACCTAATATTAGGTATTTTATTGTTGTTAACTCTTCTAAACCCATTGGGCCTCTTGCATGGAGTTTTTGGGTGCTTATCCCGATCTCTGCTCCCATTCCAAATTCTCCACCATCAGTAAAGCGGGTAGAAGCGTTGGCATATACACATGCGGCATCAACTCTTGATAAAAATTTTCCAGCCATTTCGTAATCTTTGGTAACTATTGCCTCTGAATGAGAGGTTCCATGACGATTGATGTGTTTAATTGCTTCATCGATTGTTTCTACTATTTTAACGCATATTATCATGTCCAGATATTCATCGTCCCAGTCTTCTTCCTGTGCTAAGGCAGCAGATGGGTAGATCTTTTTAGTTTCTTCACAACCCCTTATTTCTACTCCAATTTCCTCCAGGTCCTGTAGCGCTTTGGGTAGAAATTGTTGAGCGATATCTTTATGAACTAATAGTTTTTCAGCTGCATTACATACTGAAGGACGACTAGTTTTGGCATTAATAATTATACTTCTCGCCATTTCAAAATCGGCTGACTTGTCTATATAAATATGACAATTGCCTGCTCCGGTCTTTATGACCGGCACAGTGGAATTTTCTACTACTGTTTTTATTAATGCATTTCCGCCTCTTGGAATCAACACATCTATGTATTCATTCATTTTACATAGTTCATTTACCCTATCATAGCTTGTATCTTCGATCAATTGTATACATTCAGTGGGGAGCCCTGCTTTCTCAAGACCTAAAGCAAGTGCAGAGATGATTGCTTTATTAGAATTTATTGCTTCTGAGCCGCCGCGTAATATGACACTGTTTCCGGTTTTTAAGCAGAGCCCTGCAGCATCTGATGTAACATTGGGCCTGGATTCGTAAATTATACCTATTACCCCCATAGGCACTCTTTGTTTTAGTATAGTAAGTTCGTTTGGCCTCTTAATTACGGTTCCTTTCCCTATAGGATCCGGAAGCTCGCATAGAGCAAAAAGCCCTTCAATCATCCCTGCTATGCGTTCCTCATTTAGCATCAGTCTGTCTATTAACGCAGTCTTTATACCCTTTTTACGAGCTTCTTCAATATCTTTTTCGTTAGCTTTAATGATTTCATTTGTTTTTATATTTAATTCTTCTGCCATATTTTGCAGGGCTTCATTTTTTTTCTCTGTTGAGAGACCTGCTAAGATAACAGAGGCTTCCTTTGCTTTTTTCCCGATTTCCTTAACTGTCAGCATTAAATTCCACCTCCCTGTTTTTTCTTTACAGGCATAAAAAAGGTTCCGGGATTTTCTCCCTTTAAAACATCGTAAATATATAGAGGATTTTCTCCATCAATTATTGTCATTGCTATACCTGCTTCTGTTGCTATCTTTGCTGCAGAGATTTTACTGTGCATTCCTCCGGTTCCGAAAGAAGATCCGCTTTCCCCGGCTGATATTTCGATATCGGGTGTAATTTCCTCTACCAAAGAAATCTTTCGAGCTCCCGGTTCTTCCGGTGGTGCTGTATAAAGACCATCCACATCCGAAAGAATGATCAAAAGGTCTGCATCTATCAGTTTTGCTACTACAGCTGCTAGAGTATCATTATCCCCAAATACTATTTCCTCTGTGGCAACCGTATCATTTTCATTTATGATCGGAACAACACCAAATTCAAGAAGTGTTGTTAAGGTATTCAGCGCATTTTTACGTCTTATACCTTTTAATAAATCATCCCTAGTTACAAGTACCTGAGCTACTATGATACCGTATTCAGCAAAGAGTTTCTCGTAGATTTGCATAAGGATACCTTGCCCTATTGCTGCCAGTGCCTGCTTTATTTTCAAATTCTTTTTTCG
>DUOC01000200.1 GCA_012839065.1 Thermoanaerobacterales bacterium
AAAAGAGTCAATAGAAAGATATCAAATAGAAGTTGAAAAAGATAAAATGGCGTTTGAGGTCATGAATTTTGGAAAAATATTATCTGAATATGGAATAACTTTAGAAGATTTGGCTGCCAATTCGCCTGTCCATAAAAAAACAAGACTGCAAATGATGAATCTCGCCTTTAAAATAAGCCAGCATCCAGAAATGGTTGAAAAGATAAAAAGAACTAAACAACTACCCATTAAAGACATATGTAGTATATTAAAATCAAAAAAAAGACAGGTGGGCAGATGGAGAAAGTACATAATAGCATTAGTAATCGTCTTAACCCATAAAGAACTTTATGGATTTAGAACTTATATATTTTCTGAAAGGGGGAAGGAATAATGTCCGTTATTAAGGGTATCGTTTTGGATGTTAAAGATGAATATGTGATTATTGCAACAACAGACGGTCATTTTATAAAAACGGAATATACTGGTTCCCCACCTTCTATAGGTATAGAAATAGAAGTGAATGAAATACCCAAGATATTTCCATGGAAAAAAATCGCTGCAGCTGCAGCCGTTATTATATTTGCTTTTACATCATTATTTTACTTGTTTTTGTACCCGACGACTTACATGGCAATAGATATAAACCCAAGTATAGAATTAGGAATATCGCCTTTAAGGAACATTGTAAGAGCTGAACCTTTAAATAATGACGGAGAATACCTTTTAAGTATAATTAATTTGAAAGGTAAAAAGCTGGAAAAAGGTTTAAATGAAATAATTGAGCATGCGGCCAACATAGGATACCTAAAAGAAACTAAAACTAATACTATACAAATAACTGTTGTTAAAACAGGTTTGGTTGGAATAAACCCTGTTGAAGTCAGCAAACCAATAGCAAAAAAACTTGAAGAAACTAATATTGAAGGCTATGTAAAGGTCATAAAAGCTGAAAACGAAGATATTAAAGAAGCAAAAGAGCAAAATATAAATTTGAATTCTTATATGATAAAAAAAGAGCTTATTAAAGAAGCTGATCAAAAGATAAAAAATAAGCCTGATTTATGGAAAAAACCGATCAATGAAATAATAAAGGAAATAGGGGCTGAACAGATATTCGAATCTGCAGAACTAAAAGGTAAGAAAAAGGATAAAAATTCTGCACAAAAAGAGCATAAAGAAAACCGTGGCAATGATAAAGTCAATAAAAAAGAAGATAATGATACGAAGAGTAAGGGAAAAACAGCACCAGAAACTACTAAACCAAAACCTCCGAAAATTGAAAAACCTGAAATCGAGAAACCTGAAAAAAAGCCTTCCCCGTCGGGTAAATTAGATAACAAAGATTTTAAAGAAAAGAAACCCGATAATAAGGATAAAAAAGAAAATCAAGGAAATGCAGATAAAGAAAAAAATAAAATTAAAAACAAGATTGATAACATTAAAGGGAAAAATAAAAAAAGTAATTGATAACTGCCCGGATGAAATCCTATCGATTAATCCGGGCTTTCATTTTATCTACATAATAAATAGGGAGCTTAATCTCTCCCACCATATCACGCCCCGTACCTTTACCATGATAATCTGAACCCCCTGTAACTAACAAGTTGAATTTTTGAGTCATCTTTAAATAATAATTTCTAACAAGTTCAGAATGACACGGATAAAATATCTCAATCCCCACGAGCCCGTTGTCTACAAATTCTTTTATAATTTTCTCATCAATACATTCACCCCACCCGTACATCCCTGGATGTGCAAGAACAGGGATACCGCCTAATTCTAATATTAATTCGATTGCCTCTCTTGGTTTCATCTTAAATCTCTCTACATATGCCCTACCGTTCCTACCTATATATTTTTCTGTAAAGGCTTCTGAAACGTTTTTCACATAGCCCTCTTTGACCATTGCTCTAGCAATATGCAGCCTCCCGATAAATTCAGAACCTGCTAATTTGAAAACCTTGTCTTTATCAATTTTTACCCCTATATCATTAAGTTTTTTTATAATTTTCTCAGCCCTTATCTTACGACTGTATAGAAAATTATCTAGTGTTTTTTTAAGTTTATCTGACTGCCAATCAATATAATACCCTAATATATGAATTTCTTCTTTGTCATCATATATAGTTGAGAGTTCTATACCGGGAATTACCTCGATACCCAGTTCGTTGCCTGCAGATACAGCCTCGTCTATCCCTGCTACCGAATCATGATCTGTAATGGATATTATAGAGAAACCTGTTTCTGCAAATTTCCTGACAACTTCGCCCGGGGGACATGTCCCGTCTGAAGCAGTTGAATGAAGATGCAGATCTGCGTACTCCATATTATGACCTCCCATTTGCTATGGTTAAAATCCTATCTAATCATTAATCTATACTTCTCCAGCTACAATAAGTACTCCTTTTTATAAACTGTTTATGTTTCCTAAAATAATATTCCCCCAAAAAATTCTAGTTGTTTTAAAATTTCCCCCTTTATAGTCTTCCCTATACTGTTCATCCGGAAAAATGATGAGCTTTTTCAGGATCGGTATTCTCAAACAACACAAAAAAATCGCGTGTTCCACACCAGCAACCATAAGGTGTTTATATCAATCAAAAAAATGAGAGCAGAATAATCCATCCTCATTTTCATTAAAACTTCAAAAATATAATTCAAAATAAATAATTAAGAATTAAGAACGATCTCTTATTTCTACTTCACCTCCGAATAACAGATAATATCCACTGTATACCGCAATAATTATTCCTATAATAATATTATTCCACATCAGGGATGTAGGCTGCAGCATACGGGTATAATTAGAAACAATTAGCCACAATCCAACAACAACATGTATTATATAAAAAGTATTCATTATACCCATCTGACCTCCTTCCTAAGACTAGACTATCCTGATTGTTTAGAAATTATTCATTTTTTTGGAACGTGAATATAAAAATGAAGATGAAGCGCAAAAACCTGCGCTTCATCTTCATTGCATACATGATAAATTATATCAGACGGTGTAATAATCCTTCTTTCTCGCCGTATAAAAAATCAATAAGCGGTATCTCCAAGACTGCATAAGAGCCCGGTCTTTGCCGTAGACTTGCCCGTGCCGCAGCAACCATAACCTGGCCAGCGGCTGCAGGATTGTTTATGGACATTATGAAATCAATTTTTTGATTATGAGTTGTTCCGGAAACACCTTTCCGCTCCATATGAACACCATGCCCTTTATCAATAAGAGCCCTTACATCTTCTACTTTATATACATGAGTTTCGTCATTAATAAAGTAAGGATCTTTTTTTATCGCTTCAGAGATTTTCTCAAAATCGTATCCATCCTTAACTTCTACATATACTAACCGTTTATGCATACCTGTTCCCTCAGGTATTGTCATAGAAAGGGCATCTTTAACCCCTTCTATTGTTTTAACAGCTACAGTATGACCAAGACTCATACCAGGTCCGAAATTAATATAGGTCAGCCCTCTCGGGGCAATTACTTCCATCAGCCCACGTACTATCGAATCAGAACCCGGATCCCAGCCTGCCGACATTACTGCAACCGAATTATAAGCTTTTGCAACACTGTCAAGGTTTCTTCGAAGTTCAATAACAGAATCGCCATGTATATCAAAACTGTCTACAGTATTAATCCCCATTTTTAGATATTGGGGTGCTACTTCCGGGACAGCCCTGCTAGGAATACTGAGGATTGCTACTTCGATTTTACCCAATTTCCTTACATCAGTAACAACCGGGATATCCCCTACTTTTTTCTTTACACTTTCGATTTTAAGCGGATCCCTCAAAACAATACCTGCAACTTCCATGTCTGGGCTTTCCATAATCGCAGGGAGCACCTCCCTGCCTACATTGCCGAAGCCAACAACGGCAACCTTCGCTTTTGTCAAAAGTATCCCTCCCTTTGAAGTAGTAATAACCTACTTATATATTATTTCGCAGAATTCATTTTGCATAACAGATCTTCCGTTTTTCCGGACACGCATATTATCACCAGAAATTTCGTCTATAACCATGATTTTACCGTCTATTCTACCAAATTCAAGCTTAATATCAATAAGTTCCAGCCCAAAATCTTCACATTCTTTTTGCACCAATTGTGTAATCTTTTTTGTGAGCATTTTTGCTTCTTCTACTTCTTCCTTCGTCATGAGTTTAAGTTGTACAACTGAATCGTCATTTAATAATGGATCACCTCTATCGTCATCTTTTAAAGTGATCTCAACAAGATAGTCCAGAACCTGATTTTCCTTCGCATATTTTCCATATCTTCTAATGAAACTTCCGGCAGCTTTTAAGCGGCAGATAAATTCCAGACCTTCGCCGAAAGTTTCGGCTTTTCTAACGAGCATCGTGTTTTTTTCTATGTCTGCTTTTATATAATGACTGGGTATACCTTCATCTTTAAGTTTTTCAAAAAA
Organism: Thermoanaerobacterales bacterium; assembly: GCA_012839065.1. GTDB lineage: Bacteria > Bacillota > Thermosediminibacteria > Koleobacterales > Koleobacteraceae > DUOC01. The sequence continues at coordinate 4,419 of DUOC01000200.1, forward strand.
ATATTTTGATATTTTTAAAGAAGCATTGCCTTTACCTTTTACTTTGCCGATAACGGTATTTGCACCTGGATCAATTATATCACCTGTTCCCGTTACATCATCTTTGAACAAAAGTAATATGTTACCGTCTCCCGCTTCAAAGATATCTTTTGTCTTGCCTCCGCGAATCTTTTTCACATTATTTACCTCCATCGACTAAATTTTCAAGTGCTTTTATTCCTATAAATATTTTAGCATACTATTTTTCATTAGCAAACAGAATTAAAAAACCATTCTCTTGACATTCATGGATTTATACTTTATAATTTTGCTCAAAAGCAAATATTTTATGTGATATCGGGAAAAGTAGCTGGAAGCCCTACCCTTCAGAGACGGGAGCGTGGTGGAAGCCCCGGGTAAATTCTAGTGAATGGGGCCCGAAGTGCAGCATTATTAAGTAAGTGGTCGGAAATCATTTCTGACAACTAGGGTGGAACCATCCTTTGAAACAGGATCCCTAGATCTGTATAAAGATCTAGGGATTTTTTTTGAATGTATAACTAATCATAATAACAGGAGGGTTAAAAATGCCACAGAAAAAAGAAATAGAAAAAACAATGAATAAACTGGTATCCCTGTGCAAGAGAAGAGGATTTATATTCCAGGGTTCTGAAATCTATGGGGGACTGGCGA
>DUOC01000201.1 GCA_012839065.1 Thermoanaerobacterales bacterium
ACAATTGCTATAAAAGAAAAAGGTTCCATTTGAGATTTAATGTGTTTGTGCTGTATAATTTATATTGAAAAGGATTTTTTGATGCTCGCAGGAGCTATTTTTTTTTTGGTGGGAGGTAACTTGTATGTGTAATATATTAATCGTAGAAGATGAAAAACCTATTCGTGAGTTCATAGCCATAAATCTCAAAAGGGAAAAATTTGATGTGTTAGAAGCAAGCACAGGAGAGGAAGCAATATCGTTATTAAAAGACAATCACATCGATTTGGTTATACTTGATCTTATGTTGCCTGGGATTGACGGATATGAAGTCTGTGGCTATATTAGGAATAATCATTCTTATACGGCTATTATTATGGTTACAGCTAAAAGCAGTGATATGGATAAGGTACTTGGGCTTGAATTAGGCGCTGATGATTATGTAGTTAAACCATTTAATACTTACGAATTAACTGCCAGAGTCAGATCTGTTTTGAGGCGTACAAAAAAAGTCAATTCGAGGGAATTTGAAAATTTGGTAGATGGTCAAATTCAGGTCAACACCCTAACCCACATGGTTTACAAAAATGATCAAGCTATTGATCTGACGCCAAAGGAGTTCGACTTGCTTGTTATTTTAGCTAAAAACCCCGGGGTGGTTTTTGACCGTAATAGAATCCTTGATTTGGTATGGGATGAAAATTACTTCGGTGATACTAAAACTGTTGATGTGCACATTAGAAGATTGAGGGAAAAAATTGAGGACAACCCTTCTGAACCGGTATATATTGAAACGGTTTGGGGTGTTGGCTATAGGTGGAGGATTAAATAGGAAATGAAATTTAGTATCAGGAAAAGACTTACTGGAACGTATTTATTGATTATAGTGTTGACTGTGGTAATTTTCGAGATTGTATTAATTTGGGGTATTAAATATTTCTATTTAAACAGTGTGGGTAATAATCTCAAAAATAAGGTTGAACTTGTGAGCAGTTTCTATAATAATTTCCTAGATTCCGGTGATATTTACAGCAATTCCAAACAAATAATCCAGATTTTTTCCAGCAGATCATTCCAAATCCAGGTAACTGATAAATTTGGTAGAGTTATTGCTGATTCAGTGGGTGTAACTGAAGGGGAAGTATTAGACTACGAAGAAATAAAAACTGCCCTTTCCGGGAAAAATGGTAGGTATCTAAACAGCAACCGTGCTTTCGGGGAGAGGATAATATCCTATGCGGCACCTCTTAAAAACAATAATATGGTAGTTGGTGCTATTCGGTTTACATCATCTCTAGAGTTAACTTATCAGGTTATTTATAGATTGGTGAGGTATCTGATTGTTTTTGGATTAATATTGATTATTACGGTTTTTATTATTAGTTCGTTTATAGCTCAAAGTATTATAAGCCCGGTAGAAGAAATAACTATGACAGCAAATCAAATGGCTAAAGGTAATCTGACTGTTAGAAATAAAATAGTAAACAAAGATGAGATTGGCGTACTTGCGGAATCCTTAAATAATATGGCAGAGCAAATACAAAATAATGAAGTCATGAAAAATGAATTTATATCTTCTGTAAGTCATGAGTTACGTACACCACTTACTTCCATAAAAGGATGGGCTCAGACATTGAAGGGGACACCTTTTGAAGACGAAACAGAAATGAACTATGGGCTTGATATAATTATAGGTGAGACTAATCGTCTGTCTGATATGGTGGAAGATCTGCTTGATTTTTCACGATTACAATCATATAGGCTAAAAATATATCCTGAACTTGTAGATATAAATAAGTTAATATTTATGGTTTATGAACAAATGAAGCAAAGGGCTGTTAAACATGGAATAAATTTCAAGATTAGCCTTACCGATAAAACACAAAATCTAATGTGTGATCCGAAGCGAATCAAGCAAGTGCTAATTAATATTATCGACAATTCACTTAAATTTACCCCAACGGGAGGAGAAATATGTATCAGTGGTAAGAAAACGGATGTTATGCAAAAAGGATTTTATGTTATTACTGTAAGTGATACGGGATGTGGAATACCTGAAGAAGAAATCTGTTTTATTAAAGAAAAGTTTTATAGAAGTAAACAAAATAAGAGTGATAAAGGAACCGGTTTGGGTCTTGCTATTTGTGATGAACTCGTCAAACTGCATGGCGGTACTATGGAAATAACGAGTGAAGTTAATAGCGGAACAATAATTACTGTTAGGTTGCCCATTTGATATTGTTAACTTTTTTGTTACTATTGTTAAATACTTATTAAATACTTTCCATTTTTTATATGATAAATTTAAGATGTAAACAATTAACAGTTTAGATAGAGGGGAGCAAATTGAATATGTCAAAAAAAATTATAGGGTTTTTATTGGTTATCATTTGTCTGTTTTCTGTTATCGGATGTAATGTTGTTGATCCGCAGGCTACAATGAAGATACCTAATGTGGTAGGTCAAGGGGATGTAAAGAAATCAAATAAGATAATGTCAAAGGTGAACGAATTTCTGCCAGAGGATACAGAGATACTGGAAATAAGCAGTATTACGGGTATAGTAGGGAATTGGTTTGAGGCGGATTTGACAGGTGATGGGTATAAAGAAATACTACTAGGCTATCAAGATAAAGACAATAAGACTGGGGTAATAGTTCTAGAGAAACAAGAAGGGAACCTAAAAAAAATCTACGAAGAAACCTTTGAAACTGAAAGTGCCGATCTGCAGTTTGATAAAGTACTTGATATGAGGACTGTAAAACTTATTAATAATGATATGACCCAAGTTGTTATCAGCTATAACTATTATGGTGCAGATCACAATTCATTATCAATCCAAGTATTGGGATATGATCCTGAAAAAAGAAGTATAAAAAACCATCTTAGTTTGACGGATATTCCAAATGCAGAGTTAGATGTTAAAAAAGAGAGTCTAATAGTCAAAGCAATGGGTGTAAATAAAGAGTATAGGTGGGATGGATCTGAATTAATAAGCGAACAATTATTTCTACAGCCTAATATTAACTCCGATGATGTTGTTATACACTATGCTATGAGCAAAGAAGGACCTTTGACTATAAGCATGAGTGAAGTTAACCTGAAGGTAGGACAGAGGTTGGTCTTTGTCCGTGATGATAAACTTGATGAACAAGAGAGGATTATGCAGAGCGGTGATGACCTCGATTTTGTAGACATACTTGATGCAACATCTAATAAGATATACACGGCTCAAAAGCCAGGAATCTTAACAATGATAATCGTTCCAAATGGAGGTTATGATTGGGATAATGCTAAAGAAATTAAAGTTACTGTAGAAGAATAAATTTACCGAATGTGAGTCCATACAATCTATAAAATAGAACCGTTTTAGCATGGAGTGCTATATACTTATGCACTCTATGCTTTTTTTCTTAAGACCATATAATCTACAAAATATATCAAATTTTTTATATAAAAAAAATTGAGAAAAATAAGCT
>DUOC01000202.1 GCA_012839065.1 Thermoanaerobacterales bacterium
ATTAACTGCTTGCTTTTTCAAGCTTGCAAGAGTATAATTATTTCGATGGCATAACTTAGGTCTGTGGTTGAAAGTCGATGCCAGTCGCAGGCGAAACGACCCACGTAAGGCAGGTAAAAAAACTTACTGCTGAGCATGGTGCGGCTTAGGGGTGAGTCCTGCCCGTTGAAGTAGAACGGTAAAAGTTTCGGGCACTTCATCAGGAGAGGGGGAGTAGTGAGAGGTAAAACCTTGAGCAAAACCTCCAGCAGGCGAGTGTGGGGGCAAAGACCAGGTCAGCTAAGTACATGCCAAAACTAATTCAAAGCGAGGGGATTTTTTCGATGGCTTTTGCAGACAAAACATTGGTTTGCAGGGATTGCGGCAAAGAATTCATATTTACTGCAGGCGAACAAGAATTCTACGCAGAAAAAGGTTTTCAAAATGAACCGGTAAGATGCAAAACCTGTAGGGAAGAACGGAAAAGAAAAAACGGTCCTAATCGAAGAAAAAGTCAAAGACAAATGTACGATGCTGTATGTGCTGAATGTGGTGCACCCACCCAAATTCCTTTTAAGCCCCGGAACGACAGACCGGTCTACTGCAGTGAATGTTTTTCTAAGAAAACTCCAGTAGAAAATAAAGCCCGATAAGCCGGGCTTTTTTTATATGTTTAAATTTTAAATTGTTCAAATAAACCTGCCAATTTTTCTGCCATAAGCGCCAACTCATTGGCGGAAGTTGAAATGGTTTCCATTACAGAGCTCTGTTGCTCTGTAGAAGCTGAAACTTCTTGAGTGCTTGCTGCAGCCTCTTGGGCGATGGACGAGATATTATTTACAAATTCCATTAGTTTCTCCATATCTATATCTTGGAGCCTGATTTCTTCTATAATCTGTAATGACAGATCATTAATTTCACCTGCTTTATTAATTACAGTAGCTAATGTTTCGTTAATTTTATTTACAAGGTCTTTTCCTTCATTTACTTCTTTTTTATTTTCATCCATTGAATCAACAGCCCTTTTAGATTCAGATTGTATTTTCTTTATTATATTTGAAATCTTCTTAGCTGCTTCTCCAGATTCCTCTGCCAGTTTTCTGACTTCATCAGCAACCACGGCAAAGCCTCTGCCTTGCTCTCCGGCTCTGGCAGCCTCAATTGAAGCGTTAAGGGCCAGAAGACTGGTTTGGTCGACGATTTGACCAATTATATTTGTAATTTGCCCAATTTCTTCTATTAATTGGTTCAAACTGATTATAATATTTGAAGATTCGTCGACAGTTGTGGATATTATATCCATTTTGTTCACGGCTTTATTTACTTCCTGGCTGCTTACTTGTGCCTGTTCAGTTAGTTCAACAGTAAATCCTGCTGTTTTTTCAGCATTAACTGATACAACATTGTTTGATACAAAAAGTTTTTTAACTATATCTGATATTATGTTTGTTTTGTTAACCTGTTCATTTGAACCTGATGCAATCTGATTGACTGCTTCTGCAATCTGCTCGGCAGAAGTTTTTGTTTCTTCAGCCCCTATAGCAAGTTTCTGAGCCGAATCCGACAGGTTTTTTATGGAGGAAAGCACCTGAACTAATATGTTTTTAAAGTGATTTGCTATTTTGTTAAATCCACTGGCAATTACCCCGAATTCAGTTCCGTCTTCAATCTCAATTTGCTTTGTAAAATCACCATCAGATATTTCTTCTATCAAATTAGATAGGTTGCTTATTGGTTTAGTAAGTTTGCTGCTTAATATTAATCCTAATATTATAGAGATTATGATATTAAATACGGATACAGTTATGAATCTGTTCGTGAAAGAGGATACAATACTGTCTCCAGCTTCATAAATCAATTTTAATTCTTCTATAAAGCCTTTCATCATAAAACCCACAAACGCCAAAGAAATAAATGTAATAAGTAGGAAATATAAAATTAATTTGGTTCTTAAGTTTTTAAAATTCAATGGATTCTCCTCCTAGAATTAAATTACCTCTGCATGGGCAGAGGCAAAAAGTGTAGCCCGGCTATCATGGTCTTTGATTTACGGACCTTAAACCCGAAGGTTTTGCATCCCTTCTTTTCAGAAGGCTTGCCCTGACCTACAGATGGTATTTTTTTTATTACTTATTAAATTATAGCAAAGTTTTCAAACTTAATAAAGAGAACTAAGAGATTTTTTTAATATTTATTTGACATGAATATTAGAGTATGTTATATTTGGTCTGATGGAGTTATCTCCGTTGTAATATTTTTTAGGGGGAATGTAAATAATGTTAGGTAAAGTCAAGTGGTTTAATCAAGAAAAAGGCTATGGTTTTATTGAACGGGAAGATGGCGACGATGTATTTGTCCATTATTCTGCGATTCAATCAGAAGGTTTTAAAACCTTAAACGAAGGCGAAGAAGTAGAATTTGACATCGTTGAAGGAGAAAAAGGACCTCAAGCTGCTAATGTTGTTAAGCTATAAACTGCTTTTTTAAGTAGTTAAATAGATGTAACAACACCATTAAGCCCCGCAGATGTCGGGGCTTAAGTTATTTTATAAGGACCTTGATTAAAAAAATTAAAAGGATTTTTTATAATAATAGGGAATATTAATTAAGTAAGTAGGGAAATATTTGAGAGGGGTTGAGATCATGAGAATAATCGTAAGCGGTAAAAATATTGAAATTACGAATGCCTTAAGAGATTATGCAACAAAAAGGATTTCTAAAGTATCAAAATATTTTGAGAATGATATCGAAGCACAGGTTACAATGAGTGTAGAAAAAGATAGACATATAGTTGAGGTAACTATTCCTATAAATGGCATTATTCTCAGAGGTGAAGAAGAAACCGGTGATATGTATTCATCTATAGATATGGTAGTGGAAAAGCTTGAGAAACAAATACATAAATACAAAACAAGGATCAATAGGAAATTAAGGAGAACGGCTCTTGCTAATGCAGAAATGGAATTTGCAAGTAAAAACGATGATGAAGAACCTAAAGTTGTAAAGACCAAAAGATTTGCTATGAAACCTATGGCTGTAGAAGAAGCGATTCTCCAGATGAATCTTTTAGGACACGATTTTTTTGTCTTCTCGAATGCAGAAACTGAAGAAGTAAATGTAGTATATAAGAGAAGAAACGGTAATTACGGGTTGATAGAACCGGAATTTAAATAAAAAATAGTATTATTTTACTTCGGCTCGGCGAGAGCCGATTTTTTATTTATTTTCCATAAATAAGGAAAATAAAAGGAGGAAAATAGATTTATAAGTAGAATTTACAAGGTAAAAGAATAGAGAAAAAGCTAGCTGGGGTGGAGTTTGTGAAAAGCGAAAATATTATTAATGAGTATGAAGAAGTAATAAAAAAGATAAAAGATATTGTTTCTGCAAAGATTGTAACCAATGAAAATGGGCAAATCGAAGAAATACATGTTCTTGCAAATCCTAATAGGAATCCTAAACAGTTGGTTAGGGATATAGAATCGACTTTAATGGCTACATATGGTTCGCAAATTGATCACAGGAAAATCAGTATTGCCCAAATTGATAATCATTATGAATTAGATAAAATGAGCAGATTAATTTTTGACAGGCTTGAATCAACAGTTTGGGGCACTTTATTTGAAATAAAGGTAGTATTAAAAGATAAAAATGGAAACGAATATCATGGGACATCAAAAGGAGTAAGATCAGCAAGCAATAAGCTGCGGTTGGCAGCATGTGCTACATTAAATGCTGCTGAGCAGTATATCAAAAGTCCAAATATATTTAATATTGAAGAAGTAATGGTTTCTGATATTGCAAATCACGATATTGTAATTGTTGGTGTGTCAAAAATTACAACTTTGGGTGAAGAGATCCTTCCGGGGGTTGCCGTGGTCAAGGAAGATCTGAACGAAACTATTGTAATGGCGACTCTCTGTGCAGTTGATGGGGTAGATTGGTAATGGGAAACTAAATGTTTAAGATCTTTTATTTGCATTATTTGATTGTTCAGGGTTGCATGGCTATAGTGTGTAGGGGACGGTAAGAAATCTAAAATGGTCTATACCAGATAGAAAATAGTCCCGCTTCAACTGTGCCTATATATAAGGGATTTCATTATCGGTGATTTTGTAATAAGTATGATAGGATTTTTTATTTTGATTCAGCGGCATATGGTTGATAAAAAGTGTAAATAGTGATAAAATAAATTGATACTTAACAGGAACCTAATAATGGTTCCTTTTGTAGCTTAAAGACGGTTTCTAATCCATGCTTTTTAAGGGGTGATTTTATAATGGGACTTTTTAATAAAATATTTGGTGATCCTAATGATAGGCAAGTAAAAAGATTGGATAGAATCGTTCAAGAGGTTAATGAGCTTGAATATAAAATTGAACAGCTTTCAGATGCTGACCTTAAATCTAAAACCGCAGAATTTAAAGGGAGGTTGGCAAATGGAGAAACGCTTGATGATATATTGCCAGAGGCTTTTGCAGTTGTTAGGGAGGCATCAAAAAGAACTTTAGGCATGAGGCATTTTGATGTTCAGGTTTTAGGAGGGATTGTTCTTCACCAGGGGAGAATTGCAGAGATGAAGACTGGTGAAGGGAAAACACTGGCCGCAACACTACCCGCATATTTGAATGCACTTACCGGTAAAGGGGTCCATATTGTAACGGTAAATGATTACCTTGCAAAGCGTGACAGCCAGTGGATGGGAGAGATATATAAGTTTTTAGGTCTTACTGTAGGGCTTATAGTGCATGGACTTGATTTTAATGATAGGAAAAGGGCATATAATTGCGATGTAGTTTATGGAACCAATAACGAATTTGGCTTTGATTATTTAAGGGATAATATGGTTCTTTACAAGGAACAGGTTGTACAAAGGGAGTTAAACTATGCAATAGTAGACGAGGTAGACAGTATTCTAATAGATGAAGCGAGAACTCCGCTTATAATATCCGGTGCGACAGACCAGTCTACTGATATATATTATGCTTTTGCCAGGTTAGTACCAAAGCTTAACAAAGATACTGATTATGTGGTTGATGAAAAAGCCCATACTGTTGTACTGACTGAAGAAGGGGTATCTAAAGTAGAAAAACTGCTTAACATAGATAACCTTTATGATGAAAAAAACATGGAATTATCACATAATATTAACCAGGCGTTAAAAGCATATGCGCTGATGAAACGTGATAGAGATTATGTTGTTAAGGACGGCCAAGTAATTATTGTAGATGAATTTACCGGCAGGCTTATGCTCGGACGACGATATAGTGAAGGGCTTCATCAAGCCATAGAAGCAAAAGAAGGAGTAAGGGTAGAACGGGAAAGCCAAACAATAGCTACCATTACATTCCAGAACTATTTCAGGATGTATAAAAAACTTGCAGGAATGACAGGTACTGCTGCTACAGAAGAGGAAGAATTTAGGAAGATTTATGGGCTTGATGTTGTAACGATACCTACGAATAAACCTATGATCAGACAGGATTTTGAAGATATAATTTATAAGACGGAGGCGGGAAAATTCAAGGCTGTAGTAGAAGAAATTGTTGAATGTTATAAAAGAGGTCAGCCAGTTTTGGTAGGTACTATATCGATTGAAAGATCAGAACAACTGAGCAACCTTCTTAAGAAATGTGGCATACCACATCAAGTTCTAAACGCCAAATACCACGAAAAAGAAGCAGAGATAGTCGCTCAAGCAGGGCGCTTGGGCACTGTTACTATTGCTACAAATATGGCAGGCAGAGGGACCGACATCTTACTTGGCGGCAATCCTGACTTTTTGACCAAAGAAGAGCTGCGCCGTCAGGGTAAAGATCCAAATGAAGTTGATTCCAAAACATACAACGAAATATTTAATAAGATAAAAAAACAATGCGATATAGAACATGATAAGGTAGTTGAATTAGGCGGACTCCACATAATAGGAACCGAGCGTCATGAAAGTAGAAGGATAGATAATCAGCTTAGAGGCAGGGCAGGACGTCAGGGGGATCCGGGAAGTTCGAGATTTTATGTTTCTCTGGAAGATGACTTAATGCGCCTTTTCGGTGGAGACAATATTAAACATTTGATGGAGAAAGTAGGAATGGATGATGAGCAGCCTATTGAACACTCTTTAATTACGAGATCTATTGAAACTGCTCAAAAAAGGGTAGAATCACGCAATTTCGATATAAGGAAACATGTTTTAGAATATGATGATGTAATGAACAAACAGCGTGAGGTCATTTATGATCAGAGAAGGAAAGTGCTTGAAGGCGAAGACCTCAAAGAAAGCGTTTTTGGTATGCTGGATGAAGTAATTAATAATATAGTAGATATTTACTGTATTGAAGGAATATACCCCGAAGAATGGGATCTAAAAGGGCTTATCGAGTATGCCGAGGAAATATTCTTACCGAGGAGATACTTCAAGATTGATAAACCGGAAGCAATCTCAAAAGACGAGCTTAAACATAGTTTGATGGACGCAGCTGTAAATCTTTATGAAGCACGCGAACAAGAACTTGGAAGCGAAACTATGAGAGAATTAGAACGTGTTATTACTTTAAAGGTTGTTGACAAAAAGTGGATGGACCATATTGATGCTATGGATCAATTAAAACAGGGAATAGGGTTAAGGGCTTATGGTCAAAAGGATCCGGTTTTGGAGTATAAATTTGAAGGCTTTGAAATGTTTCAAGCTATGGTCAGAAGCATACAAGAAGACATAATAAAATACCTTTTTAAGTTTCAGATAAAAAGTGAGCCTAAGCGAAGTCAAACTGTGCAGCAGGTAACTGTCAATCAAGAAAACAGTTTAAACAAAGGGGCTGCTACCGGCAAAAAGGTTGGCCGAAATGATCCATGCCCCTGCGGCAGTGGAAAGAAATATAAGAAATGCTGTGGCAGATAAAATATAGGAGGTTTGAGATATGAATGAATTTATAGATGCTGTAGAGGAGATGGATAAAGACTTAAGAGAGATAAGGGATTCTCTTTGACATAGCAGTTAAAAAACAGAAGATCACTGAGCTAGAGAAGGAAACTGCAAGACCGGATTTATGGGAGAATCCTGCAAATGCACAAGAAATAATTAAAGAAATCAATTCATTAAAACACGATGTAGAGAGATATGAAAAAATGAAGGCACGAATTGAAGACCTTATGGTTTTGATTCAGTTAGTTGTTGAAGAAGACATAATTGATCCTGATATAAAGAAAGAAATTGAAGGGAATGTGGAACAGCTTAAGCAGGACATGGATGAATTTAAGCTTTTAACTCTTTTAAAGGGGAAATATGATAAAAACAACTGTATCTTTTCACTTCATGCCGGTGCAGGCGGGACAGAAGCTCAAGATTGGGCTCAGATGCTTCTGCGGATGTATACCCGCTGGGCTGATATGAAAGGCTACGAAGTGCAGACTTTAGACTTTCTTCCCGGTGAGGAAGCTGGTATTAAGAGTGTAACACTGCTTATTAAAGGAGAAAATGCATATGGTTATTTAAAAGCTGAAAAAGGGGTTCATCGGCTTGTAAGAATATCTCCTTTCGACTCTTCAGGAAGACGACATACTTCATTTGCTTCTGTAGATGTTATCCCGGAGATAGATGATGATATAGAAATACAGATAAACAGCGAAGATCTAAAAATTGAGACATACAGAGCAGGCGGAGCAGGAGGGCAGCATGTAAATAAAACAGATTCTGCTGTTCGAATAACCCATATTCCTACAGGGATTGTTGTTCAATGCCAAAATGAAAGATCTCAGCACAGCAACCGACTTACAGCTATGAAGATATTAAAAGCAAGGTTGTTTGAAAAAATCGAGGAAGAACAAAAAGAAAAGATCGATGAATTGAGGGGAGAATACAAAGAAATAGCTTGGGGAAATCAGATACGTTCTTATATTTTCCATCCTTACAGTTTGGTTAAAGATCATCGAACGAATATTGAAGTTGGGAATATTAACTCTGTTATGGATGGGGAAATCGATATATTTATTAATGCATATTTAAGAGCGATATAATCC
>DUOC01000203.1 GCA_012839065.1 Thermoanaerobacterales bacterium
AAGGTAGATAGAAAAGTATATATAAGGAAAGAAACAAGCCTCATTTATATGTAAGTTAATTAAAATTAAAAGTGATTAGCAATTTAAGAAATAGAGAATATTGAGGTGATTAAAAAATGAGAAAAGTAATAACCTATGGGACTTTCGATTTACTACATTATGGACATATTAATCTCCTAAAAAAAGCGAAAGAACTTGGAGATTATCTTATAGTTGGTCTATCCACAAATAAATTTAATGAGATAAAAGGGAAAAAGTGTTACTTTCCATATGAAGAAAGAAAAAAATTACTTGAAGCTATACGTTATGTAGATTTGGTTATTCCTGAAGAAAATTGGGAACAAAAAGTTAAAGATATTAAAGAATTTAAAGTAGATGTTTTTGTTATGGGAAATGATTGGAAAGGTAAGTTTGATTTTTTAAAGCAGTACTGTGAAGTTATATACTTACCAAGAACTCCAGAAATATCTACTACTAAAATAAAACAAGATCTAAGCCTAAACGAAATAGCGGCTACTAAATAATAGGTAATTTAATAAAATAAGTTAATAACTTTTTTTATTTCCATGAAACGAGGCAAGACTATGAAAAAAACAGCACTACTTTTAATGATAATAACCATAGTTTCTAAAATAGTTGGTTTTGGTAGGGAAGTTACCCTATCTTATTTTTATGGTGCATCAGGTATAAGCGATGCCTTCTTGATATCTATTACTATTCCCAGTTTTATATTTTCTTTTATTGGGACAGGCGTATCTACAGGATATATTCCCTTATATAGCAATATAGAGCAAAAGTATGGGGGAAAAGAAGGGGATAGATATACTAACAATCTCGTAAATATCTTGCTTGTTATATGTACTGGTATTATTGCCTTTGGACTTTTATTTACAGAACCGTTAGTTAAGATGTTTGCATCAGGCTTTGAGGGAGATACATTAGTATTAGCAGTTAAATTTACTAGGATAAGTTTATTTGGAATATACTTTATAGGGCTTATATCTATCTTTAGTAGATTCTTATATTTAAAAGAAAACTATGCCGTTCCAGCTTTGATTGGATTCCCTATGAATTTCTTTACTATATTGTCTATATTATTAAGTTATAAGACTAATATATTTGTACTAGCTATAGGAAGTGTGATAGCTACTGCCTCCCAGCTGGCATTTTTAGTGCCTTTTGTACATAAAAAAGGGTATAGGTATAAGTTCGTATTTAATACAAGAGATGAATATATTAGGAAAATGGTCTATATGGCACTGCCTATTATGATAGGAGTATCGGTAAATCAGATAAATGTGCTTGTTGATAGGACTTTAGCGTCTAGTATTGCAGTAGGTGGAATATCTGCCTTAAATTACGCAAACAGATTAAATGGTTTTGTACAGGGAATGTTTGTGACAAATATATCTACAGTTATGTATCCAATGATATCTAAAATGGCTGCACAAAGTAATTTCGATGGTCTGAAAAAATCGGTATCTGAAGCCATAAATTTAATCAACTTATTTGTTATACCAGCTACGGTGGGAGCTATGATTTTTGCAGAGCCGGTAGTGAGGCTTTTATTCGGAAGGGGAGCCTTTGATCCGGAGGCAATATCTATGACATCTGCAGCATTATTTTATTATTCTATTGGTATGGTGGGTTTTGGATTGAGGCAAATACTGTCAAGGGCTTTTTATTCTTTACAAGATACTAAGACCCCTATGATTAATGCTGCTTTAGCTATGAGTATGAATATTATTCTGAACTTTATACTTTCAAAGTACATGGGAATAGGTGGGCTTGCTCTGGCGACCAGTATATCAGCTATATTCTGTACAGGTTTGTTGTTTATAAGTTTTAGGAAAAAGACAGGATCATTTGGTATGAAGGGCATAACCATTTCATCTGTGAAGATTCTATGTGCGTCATTGGTTATGGGGCTTGCGGCTAGGGTATCATATGCTGTTTTATTGGAACATGCCAGTGCTAATTTATCTTTAATAGGGGCTATCGTTATAGGGGCAGTTGTGTATTTTGTTATGATTTATTTTATGGGGATTGAGGAAGTAGACAGTATGATTGGGGCTGTGAAGGTGAAGTTGAGGGATATACATTAGCTATGAGGGCGGGTAGGTATTTTACCAAAAACACTTATGAAAAAGTCAATGAATAAGTGCTTTCGAGTTGCATATAATAATATCAAGATTGTTCATTGAAAAATAAATAAGGGAGGGAATATATGTGAAGTATATTTTTAATATTATTATATTAATATTGTTACTGCTAATTATTAAAGAATTAAGACTACTTCTTCTATTACTATAGTAAAATATCAAGGAGGTAAGATTTCAAAAATCTGAAATCTTGCCTAAAGTAATAAATGACAATATAATAATAATATTAAAAATGTATTTCACTCTTCCTAATTCAGGGGCACCTTTTGTGGTGCTTTTTAGTTTTGCAAACAAAAAAATAGACAGTGAATAATTAACTCACTGTCTATTTTTATACTGTTAATTATTATGAGGATTTTACTTTCGGAAATACCTTTTGGGGTGTTTTTTTAGTTTGCGGTTATTATAGTCGGGAGTGCAAGATAGTAGTTAGGTAATAGTATTTATTAGAAAAATGGGTTTGGCACAGGTTGGGATATAATAGTTTATAGAATATTAGCTAAATCATAGGATGCAATAGGGAAAAATAGACAAGCACAATAGGAGCATTCGGCATGGATAATCCCTGGAAAGGGGTTATTTGTTCTATTATTTTCTTCGAAAAAGAAGGTCTTTCAAAAGAAGAAATAAATTCTCGGCTTCTTGAATTTAAAGGGCATCTTAAAGAGTTCTTTGATGATGCATATGATGCATTAGAAATAATTAAGAGTTCCTGGAAGGGAGCTTTTTTATTTTGCTTTACAATAAACATTAATTATTAGTAACAATTTTACCTAGCCATTAACAACAAACAGAAAACAGTTGAACGACATTATAAATGTATGATATGATATTATAGACGAACGACCGAATAAAAAACGAAAAAC
>DUOC01000204.1 GCA_012839065.1 Thermoanaerobacterales bacterium
AAATACTATGAACTGAAAAATAATAAAGATAATTGCAGTAGCCCTGAAGAGGCGGCTTCAGAAATCAGAAAAAGGCTGATAGAAGTAATAGAGAAATATTATGATCGAGATAAAAATGTGGGAATATACTTAAGTGGTGGAATTGATTCAAGTATTATAGCTGCAGCAGCTAGAGAGGTTATTAGTGATTTGGAAACTTTTTCTGTAGGTGTGAAAGACAGTACAGATTTACCAAATGCTAGGATTGTTGCTGATCATGTAGGTGCAAATCATCACGAATGTATTTACGATTTAGATGAAATGTTAGAGGTGCTCCCGGAAGTTTTATATCACCTTGAATCATTTGATATGTATCTTGTAAGAAGTGCTGTAGCTAATTATCTTTTATCACGGATGGCTCACAAGTTTGGTAAAAACCTTGTATTATGCGGAGAAGGGAGTGACGAACTTTTTGCAGGTTACAGCTATCTGAAAAAATTTGATACATCTGAAATTGAAAGAGAATTATATAAGCTGACATTTACAAGCCATGCAAATGGATTTCAAAGAGTAGATAGAATGACATCAGCATTCAGTATAGATGCGATTGTTCCGTTTGTCGATATATCTTTAGTTGAATTTGCGTTAAATCTGCCTGTAGAATGGAAGATGTACAAAAAAGACAGTTCAAAAATAGAAAAATGGATTTTACGTAAGGCTTTCGAAAATGACCTGCCCCCGGAAATTGTATGGAGAGAGAAAAAGAAGTTTTCTGAAGGGGCAGGTTCTTCAGAAACAATTCAGAAATATGCAGAAAAGATTATTTCAGATCAGGAATTCGAAAGAGAAAAGCTAATAAAAAATGGGTTCATGTTAAGATCGAAAGAAGAGTTGTTCTATTATCGGATCTTCAGAGAACTCTTTCCTAATGATTCTGTTATTGATACAATTGGCAGGACTGCAACCGTTGGATAATTGGGTATAATAAATTAAAGAGAGCCCTTTTTATGAGGAGCTCTCTTTGCTTAAAAACTACTCACCAACAGGTATTTCTATATCAAGTAAAGGCGGATATTGTTGACAGCCAAATACGTCTGATTCTCCAGGACTGCCGCTAGTTACTGATCTGTAAAGAGTAAACTTGATTGCATATGCAGGATCAAATTCAACAAAATCAGAAATCCTTTCGTTTGGTATATTAAATAATTCCATAATGGTTTCTCTTGTCAAACAACCACTAGATTTAACAAGTTCATAATTTTCTTTTTCGTTGAATATTATGTCAAATGTAACTTTGTCCGGGCTTGCATTCTTGCTCCTGACTGTCTTTGCAAGATCGGCAAGTTTTTTCGTTTTCACTCTAAACCCTCCTCATAATATATTTGAAACTTATTTGCCGACTTCTATAACATGAACATCAAAAAACTCCATAGGGTCGTCAACCGGTATTATGTGGTTGAGTGTCCATTCATATGCAGGTGATGCCGGTAGAGCTTCGTCTACTATAAATGCAGCTGTGCCGGCAGTTCCTTTAACTTCAGGGAGCCTTGCGTAAAAGATTTGCCTCATCCCCATTATAGCAAGGGATTCAGCCTTCTTTTTTGTGGGAGCTATAGCTTCAACTATAACACACAATTCGTGGGATTTGATTTCCTTAACAGGTTCCAGATCTCCCATTACACCATTTTTGCCATATACGGTAAAATGTATTTGATAATCATTATCCGGATATAGTTCTTTAATTTGTCCCCTTACCAGCTCCAGAACTGTATCAATGTTCTTAATGGTGTAAGGATCGCGTATACCAGCAATTCCTATATATCTCTCGCCGATTTTTCCTGATCCTTCCAGTTTTACTTTAACTTTGCCTTCTATCGGTACAAATTTGGGACCTGTTATCCTGCAGGTTTTCTCGTCGTATTGTTCATAATCGCAGTCCCTCATATCGAGCATACCGCCTGCTACATATTCGAAGAACGGGTTTGACCTTTCATACATTGCATGGGCTGCAACAGACGCTATAGTGCATCTTTGTTTCGGGTGCATAGCTGTAACTTTTACATCTTCATCAGTTATTGTGCCTATAACCGTCTCTTTTGCAGCATAAGGCTCTGCACAAAAAGATGCACATTCTAACACTTTGCCTAAGTAATAAGAAAGATCTTCAGGGAATCCTGCCCTTATAGCCGGTGCTGCAAATAAGGCAATGTCACTGGAACGACCGCCGATTATTACATCGGCTCCCATATCTAATGCTTTTATGTAAGGATGAACACCTGCAACAGCTACAATCCTATCGGTTTTCTCTAAATCTTCTAAAGTAAAATTTTTCCTTCCATCTAATCCTTCTATAACAATGCCCTCATTAAGTTTTTTCTTTATCAGTTCTTTTGGTACATCTGAATAGAAGTAAGCAAGCTTGAATTTTGGAATGTTGTGCTTTCCTGCCAGATCTTTAATCATTCCTACATACATATCTACTCTGCTATTTGTACCTGTATCACCTGCTGAGCCAATTATCATAGGTACCCCTTGCTCTCTGGAAGCTATTAACATTACTTCAAGGTCGTGTTTCTGCCACTCATATGGACTTACAGAAATGTCTGCTCCCAAAGGTGTAGGTCCAATGTCATTGCTCCCTGAGTCAGAGCAATAATAATCGGGTTTTTCTTTTGCACCTATCCAAAAACTCTTTTCCTTAGTTGGTGCAAATCCTAAATGCCCGTTAGGACATAAAATTTTCAACTGCTTTTTTTCCCCCATTCTCTTTTTTCTCCTTTCTGTAATTTGAATCTTATATATTTTATTATTGCAAGATTAATGCCAATAAAAAAACCCTTAATAAATAAGGATTTTTTTATTATCTAAATTAAATAGTGTCTATTTTATTTACACTAATTAAGGTTTGATATACTTATAAGTGTAAATTTTATACGGTAGACTAAATAATCATACCTAGCCTTAAATCTTCTTTTACTTTTTACTAAAGTTATAGCATTTTATTTTAATAATACTTGAATTGCTCTACATTTAAAACTTAAGCAGTTGATAAACAGTGTATTTTAAAAGAGAAGGTAATATTTCTTCAAAATATGGCATATAGAGTCTTTCCGTAAATTTATGTGCATCTCTGCCTAATGGCCCAATATTTATTACAGCAGTATTCAGTGTTTGTAGATCTTCTATTGGGAGGTCATATATATGCCCTAATGCAGGCATATTTGGTTTTAGATATGTAAGTATCATTGGATCTTGAAGCCCGCAGTAGCTGAGATCGGTAATCCCTTCATACATCTTTGTTACTCTGAATTCTATATTGAAATTATCCCTGCCATATTCTTTTATCCTATCTAGCACTTTAAGAAGGTATTTCTCCTTATCTGTTTCACCTTTGTTCCTAATATGAGGGTAATAGGGTGGTGCAAAGGCAATTACTATCTTGGGCTCTCGATCTGGACAGAAATTATGTACGGCATCTATTAGTTTTATAGTAAATTCGCGCTCATCTTCCTCTGTGGTTTGCAGATCTTTTATATATTCATCCAGATGATTTTTAAATTCTTTCCCATGTGCTTTATAAGCTTTTTCGTAAAGTTCTTCGAACATATATACATTTGTCTTCCATGGTACTTCATGCTTTTTACCTGAAAGATCGGCAAACCTCTCTGCTTTTTCTTTCTGAAGCTTTAGAGCGTTGTTAAAGGCTTTACTGGCAATTACTTTTAAAATTCGTGAGATATCTGAAATCGTACGCTGCATCATAAATACATTAAAGTAGCCTACGGTAACTTGTGGTGTTGTTACATTATAGAGTTCTTTTAAGTCTTTATTTTTTAAGTTTACCGGTGGTGGGCTTATTTCGTCTTCAAATCTGTCACATAATTCTATATTGTTTTCCATCTCTGCTTCTACTTGTGAAAAAAGCAGTGCAGAATTAAACCCTTCAAATGGCGCACTGGCATGTGTTTCTTTGCCGAAGCAGTAAAATACGGGCATGATTTTACCGATTGAGCCGATTGTTATATCATTATGACCTTGTTCGTCTGTATCATGGGGTTCACTGTTTACTACGGCTACATAATCTAAATCATATTTTTCTTGTAATATATTAAGATAAGGTACTGCCGCAAGCATCCCTTCTGAATTGCTTTCTTCACCTGGTACTGACAGCAGTAATACATTACCTTCAAGACACTCCTCTTCTGAAAAATCATGCAGTAGGGCTATCTGTAGTGCTGCCCCTGCTTTCATGTCCATTACTCCGCGCCCGAATTGCCATTCACCGCTATCCAGGTCTTTACGGGCTTTTTCAGGTATGTCTAACTTCTGCAGTTTAGCCGTGATTTTATCCGGATAGAAGGCATCCTCTTTTAATGAACCATAATCATCTACCCCAACTACATCATGGTGGTGCAGCAGTATTACCGTATTTCTTCCTTTACCTTTTAAAAGTGCTGACACAAAACAACGGTTATATTTATCGTTTTCTATTTCTATCAGTTCAAGATGTTCGGGGTTTCGGGTAAAATAGGGTATCTCTAACAGTATCTTGTGTATTATCTCTGCCATCTCCCGTTCTTTTTCAGTTCCGGAAAGGCTGGGGCACTCTACAAGTTTTAATAGTATTTTTTTTAACGCTTCCGGATTGCTTAAATACATAAAATCAACTCCTAAATCTTGGATTTTCTTTTCATATGTATAAATTCTTTATCTTATATATATTCCCGCCCTTTAAATATACCCTTGATACCCTCTTATTTGTGAGTACCATAGGTTCATAACTTAAAAATCCGGCACTTTTAAATGAAAGGTCTTCTACCGGAATCTCTTCATCCCCTTGTTTACCCACTACTACAACTTCATCCCCGACTTCTATGCTGCCTTTTATATCTGTTAGATCTACCATACACTGGTCCATGCAAATATTTCCTACTAAAGGTGCTTTCTGACCATTAATCAGTACATGAGTTTTATTTGTTAACAACTTCGTATATCCATCTCCATAACCAAATGGCAGTGTGCCTATTATGCTTTCTCTTTCTGTTTGAAAGTTCCTTCCGTAACTGATGTTCTTGCCTTTCCCTATTCGTTTTATATAACCCAGCTTAGCTTTTAGTGAAAATACAGGTTCTAACGGCAAAACTTTTTGATAGATTGGGTATGAACCATAAAGGAATATTCCGGATCTTACCATATCCATGTGTGCTTCTTTCCAATATATTATACCGGCGCTGTTACATAAGTGTTTTATTCCTATTTCGATGCCGCTATTTTCCAGTTCTTTGATCATGTTTTTAAATGTGGTTATCTGGTTTTGAGTATATTCTATATTCCCCGGATCAAGTTCGTCGGCTACAGAAAAGTGGCTATAGATCCCTTCAATTCTTATGTTGGGCAGTGATGTTATTCTTTTTATAGTTTCTATTGTTTCTTTGTCAGGCGAAAAGCCCAATCTGCCCATTCCAGTTTCTAGCTTAATTTGTATGACTCCTGTAAGATTTTGTTTGACACTTTCGGCTGATATTTGTTCTGCCATTTCATAACAATAAACGGTCTGTGTTATGTTATACCTTACTGCCAAGCCCAACCCATCTTTTGGTGTATAGCCAAAAATAAGTATAGGGGTTTTACAGCCGTTTTGCCTTAATTCAAGGGCTTCGTCTAATACTGCTACTCCTATATAGTCGGCTCCTGCTTCCTCAAGTACCTCAGCTACTTCAGGTGCCCCTATTCCGTAGGCATCTGCTTTTAATACCCCTAATATTTTTATCCCTTCACCTACATATGATTTTACTTTCGCAAAATTTCTCCTAACTGCATCTAAATCAATTTCTGCCCAATATGGTCTTAAATATTTTCCCATTGTTTCAAATACCCCCCTTCCTTTTTCATTAGTGCACATACTTATTTAAAGATCTTATCAATTAATTACCAATGCAAGTTTAATACCAAAAAAGAAATCCCTATTATCAATAAGGATTTCTTGTTCAAATTTTAAACCAAATAATTGTCTATATTATTAACATATTATGGTAATTAAAAATAGTGTTTTTGTCCTATTATTTTATTGAATATCGTATTGTTTCAGTTTGTTATACAAGGTTTGTCTGTTTATCCCCAGTTTCTTAGCTGCAAGGCTTTTATTCCAGTTCACTCTCTTTAATATATTAATAATATGGCGTTTCTCAAATTCAGCTAAGGAAAGGATCTTCTTGTCCTCATAATAGTCTCTATCTGCCTTATCATTTTCACCTATCAGTTCTATAGGTAAATGTCGGGGTAATACAACTTCATCTCTTTCATTGGCTATTGCTACAGCCCTTTCAATTACATTTTTTAATTCCCTTACATTCCCTGGCCAGGAATATAATAAAAGAAGTTCCATTACTTCCGTAGAAATTATCTTTATTTTTTTATCATATTCTTGGTTAAATTGATTTAAAAAAAACTGTGCAAGCAAAAGTATATCATCTCGACGCTCTCTCAATGGCGGAATATGAATATTTATTACATTTAGTCTATAATACAGATCATCTCTGAATTCTCCTTTTTCCATAGCTTTAGCTATATCTTTGTTTGTTGCTGCAATTATTCTAACATCTACTTTGATTCTCTCAAGTCCGCCTACTCGCTCAAATTCATGTTCCTGCAAAAACCGTAATATTTTTGTTTGCATAAAGGGGCTTGTTTCTGCAATTTCATCTAAGAAAATTGTACCGCCATTTGCTATTTCAAATTTACCCGGTTTTTGTGATATTGCTCCCGTAAAAGAACCCTTTTCATGCCCAAAAAGCTCACTTTCTAATAAATCTTCCGGTATTGCACCACAATTTATTGTAATAAAAGGAGCATATTTCCTTTTACTTCTTTTATGAATAGCCTTAGCAAAAACTTCTTTCCCAACGCCGCTTTCCCCCGTAATTAACACTGATGCTTTGGTTGGCGCCACCCTATCTATAACATTACAAAGCTTTTCTATTTTTTCGTTTTTATATATTATATCTTCAAACTTATATTTGTTCTTCAGCTTTTGCTTAAGAACCATATTTTCTTCAAGCAGTTTTTTCCTTTCAATTGCTTTCCTAACTGTAAGTAAAAGCTCCTCAGAATCAAAATCCTTCTGAAGGTAATCAAATACTCCAAGCTTAATTGCTTTTACTGCCTTTTTTACATCGGAATATGCTGATATAATAACAGCTTCTATATCTGCGTTAATTTCTCTTGCCCTTTCAAATAATTCTACCCCGTCCATATGAGGCATTCTTAAATCGGTAAGAAGCAGATCAAAGTCCCAATCTGCTTTTAATATGTCCAATGCAGCAACACCATTTTCAGCTGTCACCACATTATAGCCGGCGTCCTCTAAAATTAAAGACAAAATCTCTCTGATTGAAGGTTCATCATCTACTATTAATACTTTACCTAAATTATCACTCACTTTAAATTCACCTCTCAGAAAGTTTTTATAGATAGTATAGATCTTCAGCTTTAGGAAGTGTTATCTTAAATTCAGTTCCCTTACCTACTTCGCTGAAGGCTTGAACTGAACCGCCGGCATTATGTGTTATGTTGTTTATTATTGATAAACCCAGCCCTGTACCATTTTCTTTACTCGTATAAAACGGATCAAACACTCGTTTTATATCATCTTCCGGTATTCCGCACCCGGTGTCTGAAAAAATCAACTCAATATCATTTTTTCTTTCTTTTAGTGTTATTGTGATTTCCCCTTCGCTACCTATAGCATCTATCGAATTTAAGAATAGGTTTAGGAAAACCTGTTTTAATCGATCAGAAGATAACTTTACATGCATATTTTCAGATTCTTTTATTACTGTTACTTTAATTTTATGGTTTCTGCATTTATATTTTACCAGCTCAAAAATATCATCAAAAACCACTAGAATATTGGCATATTCACCTTCTTTTAAAGCAGGGCGCACAAAATACATAAGATTGTTAATAAAATCGTTCAGCCTTTCAGACTCGTCATATATTATTTTTATTAATTTTTTATCTTTTACATCCAGTGTATCTTTCTTAAAAAGAACTGAGGCAGCAGTACGAATCGGAAGTAGTGGATTTCTTATTTCGTGGGCTATACCTGCCATACATTCACCTACAACTGCAAGTCTCTCAGCCCTGCTAACCTGTTCTTGAAGCATCTTAATTTTTGATATGTCCCTAAATATACACGTTGCTCCGATTTTCTGTTCATTCTCATCTTCTAAAATCGAGGTGCTTACACTGATGGGTATTTTAATATTGTCTTTATTTACAATATAGGTTTCAAATTCCGTAAAAGGTTTTTCGTTTAAAAATGTTTCCAGTATAAGATATCGGTCATCCTCATTCTTTAAAGGCAGATCGGTCAATTTTTCCCCGATAAAATGGCTTCCATCATAGCCGGTTATTCTTTCTGCTTCTTTGTTGAAAACTACAATTTCAGTTTTATCGTTTATAGCTATAATTCCACTATTAGCACACTCCAAAATATTATCGCTGAATTTTTGTGCCCTTATTAAAAGCTTATTTATTTCAATCAGTGCTGCGGCTTGTGATGCTATGATACTGATAAGTTGTGCGTCCCTTGCATTATACAAATTTGGTTCCGGACTGGAAATGCTTAAGATTCCGATCAGCTTATTAGAGGTAATTAACGGTATAGCCATAAATGAACATATTACAGGATCTATCTCAAAATGCTGTCTGACTTTAATATCTTCTTCTTTAAGTGCATCCTTTATTATTACCGCCTTCTTTTCTTGAGCCACCCATCCTACAACACCCTTACCGACTTTAAACTTCACTCTTTTTTTCATATGATTTAGATTAGAACCTCTGGCAGATAAAACTTCGAGCTCATTCTTCTCGTAATCAATAACATAAATAATTGCCATTTGATAGATGATTATTGAACTGATAAAATCAAATATTATATCAGAAATCTCTTCCATGCTTTTAGACTTACTTATATCATCAATAGCCTGTGATAGAAAATTCAAATGTACTACACTCTCACTGTTAATTCTATGTTCATCGTAATTATCGTTCATTTTATATTCCCACCCTCAGCTTTTTCCCCTTTCTAGTACCTTCCCTGGTAAAGCCCCTGTATGGTGTTTTTTCGAAACTACAATTTCACCGTTCACTATTACATATTCTATCCCGTTCGGATATCTGTGAGGATCCTCAAAAGTTGCTATATCTATAATTTTATCTTTGTCGAATATGACTATATCAGCAAAATAACCTTCTTCCAGCAGTCCCCTGTCTTTGATATTCATCTTCAGAGCCGGCAGCAGGGTCATCTTTTTAACAGCTTCTTCTAATGGGAAAAGCTTTTTGTCTCTAGAATAATGGCCTAGGATCCTTGGAAAGGTTCCATAATATCTTGGATGTATCTTTCCTTTTGAAAGTTCCCCATAATCAGCTACAGCTCTGCCATCAGAACAGAACATAGCCCTGGGATGTTTCATAATAATAACTACATCCTCTTCTTTCATACCAAAGAAAACCATCTTTACAGAGCCGTGCTCCTCCTTTAAAAGCCTTATAACAGCCTCATAAGGATCACATCCCATTTCCTCAGATATCTGTCTCATATCTTTGCCTTCATGTTTTCGATTTTTATCGGTTTTCAGGGATGCTATCCTCACGGCTTCCCACATATTTCCATCCATTGGGTTTTCCCAACCCTCAACACCTTTTTTCATATCATTTATAATCTTTTCAAGATAATTTTTATCATTAAAATAATCTATCATCTTATTTACGCCGTTTTCACGAGCCCATGGAGGTATTAAATCAATTAGCCCACTGCCAAAAGCAGTATATGGATAAACATCAAAATCTATGTTTATTCCCTTTTCCCTTGAATCATCTATCAACTTTAAAACTTCATCTACTTTACCCCAGTATTTTTTAGATCCGGCTTTTAAGTGGGATATCTCGACGGAAACCCCAGATTTCCTGCCGATTTCAGCTGCCTGTAAAACACACTCAAGCAGCAGATCTCCTTCACTTTTCATATGTGTTGCATATACCGCATCATATTCGGCAAGGACCTTCGACAGTTCAACCAATTCCTCTGTAGTCGAGAAAGAACTGGGGTCATATTGTAGACCTGTTGACATGCCAAATAATCCTTTTTCAAGTTCCGTTTTTAGAATGTCAGCCATTTTTTTTAATTCTGTTTTGGTGGGTGGATCTTGCTTAAAGCCCATAACCCCTACTCTTATTGTCCCATGTCCTACTAAAGATGCAATATTTACTGAAGTCCCTTTTGTTCTTATCTCATTTATATAATCACTTTGAGTTTCCCACTTCCATTTTTTCTTCTCTTCTTCACTTAAGAAAACAGTATTTACAAGGTACTGCATTAGGTCTTCAAAATGTTCTTCTCTTACCGGCGCAGCTGTAAAACCGCAATTACCTACAACCTCCGTTGTAACTCCCTGTCTTACCTTGCTCTCCGCTCTGGGATTCACTAATACAGTCCAATCAGTGTGGGAGTGAATATCTATAAATCCGGGTGTTACAGTTAGCCCTTTGGCATCAATTACCTTTGTACTTTCTTTATCGATAATCGAAGCAATTTTATGTATCCTCCCGTCTTTTACCCCTATATCGCCTATATATGAGCCTTTTCCTGAACCATCTATAATTTCTGCATTTTTTATCAAAATATCAAACACTTCTAAATCACCTCATTCTTTAAGTCTAGGGTCAAGGACATCCCTTAATGCATCACCAAATAGATTAAACCCCATTACAACTATCATTATCATAAAACCCGGAACAATTGAAATCCAAGGGGCTTCATATAGAAAAAATTTCCCGCTGCTGAGTATAGAACCCCAACTCGGTGTTGGAGGTTGGACCCCTATCCCTAGAAAACTTAGTGTTGATTCCACTATTATTGCCTTAGGAAATTCAAGGGTCGTCATTACAATTATTGGGGCTGCAGAATTAGGTAAAATATGATTGAAGATTATCCTTTTATCATCCATACCAAGCACTACTGCAGCTTCGACAAATTCCTGTTCCCTTAGGGACAAAAACTCTGCCCTTACCAGACGACAATATCCGCACCAGCTTACTAAAGCCACAGCTATCATAACATTGACAAGACTTGGACCCAATGCAGCTACAAAAGCTATAGCTAATAAAATTGTAGGAAAAGACAATGCAATATCTGTAATACCCGTAATTACATAGTCAATTACTCCCCCATAATAGCCTGCTAAGGCTCCGAGTATTGTTCCGATTAAGAGGGATATTCCAACCGCTATAAAGCCTATCTGCAGTGATATTCTTGACCCATATACGATCCGACTAAAAACATCCCTGCCGAATTCGTCTGTTCCCAAAAGATGTTCTTTAGATGGCGGTCGTAAAAAAAATTTAAGGTTTTGAGCATCATATTCATAAGGAGCAATAAGCGGTGCAAATATTGCGACAATAATCAGTATCATTATAATGGTGAAACCTGCTAATGCTGCCTTGTTTTTAAACAGTCTCCTAACAAAGTCTTGGAAACTGTCCTTTTGGTTCTCTTCAATTGCTTTTGTTATTTCTTTCTCCCCCATTTTTATCACCCTTATATTAGTCAAATTTAATCCTCGGGTCAATAACCGCATATAATATATCTGCAATAATATTACCTAGTATTATTGCACTGGTTAATACAATCATAGAGCCTTGAACAACCGGATAATCACGAGAATGTATAGAATCAATCATCAAGCGACCTAATCCCGGTATTGAAAAAATCGTTTCCAGAACAACGGAACCGCCTATTATCCAGCCAAGCCTCATCCCCAGAAGCGTTACAATAGGAATCAAAGCATTTTTTAGTGCGTGCTGATAAATAACAACCTTTTCAGCCAGCCCTTTACTCCTTGCAGTTCTTACATAATCCTGCCCTAACACTTCCAGCATACTTGATCTCATCATCCTAGCTGTTACAGCTGCATCCGTCAAACCTAAAGCAAATGCCGGTAAGACTAAATGTTTCCAGGTTCCATAACCCGATATAGGAAATATCCTCATCCTATACGCAAAGAAATATAAAAGAAGTAAACCGAACCAAAAAGTAGGTAGAGACATACCTAGCATTGCCCCTGTCATACATGTATAATCTATTATTGTATTTCTGTTCACCGCTGCTAATATGCCCAACGGTATCGCTATAATAACAGACAATATAAATCCTGCTATTCCTAATTTCAGTGTTACAGGTAATCTTTCTAATATCAATCTGCTTACAGGTCTTTGCTGAAGTATAGAATCGCCAAAATCCAATCTGAAAAGATTCCCTAAAAACTTAAAATATTGGACTATAAGGGGCTGATCCAACCCATATTTATGTCTTATGCTTTCATAGACTTCCGGCGTAACATTAGGGCCGACAATTAAGTCAATAGGTTCACCGGGAGCTAAATGCAAAATCAAGAAAACAATAATTGTCATACTGATTATTACCGGAATGGCTAGGATAATCCTTTTTATAGCATATTTCAGCAATCCAACCACCTCTTTAGATATATACGGCTTCCCCTGGAAAAATCCAAGGAAAGCCGTATATTTTATTCAATTATTCAACTGCTATATCGAACCCATCTTGGAACATGAGCATCCATGGATGGAATTTAAAGTTTAATACTTCTTTTCTTGCAACCATTATTTTTTCAGGAATATATACAGGGCACCATACAGCCTGGTCTATCAAATACCTCTGTACTTCCTTATAACCTTTAGCCCTTTCTTCCCAGGTAGGACTTTGAGCTGCACTTTTAATAAGTTCATCGGTCTTTTCATCAACCCAACGTGAATGGTTCGGATATGGGAATTGATCTGATAACAGGAACCAGTCAAGAATATCAGCATTTGGCCAACTATATTCTCTTACAAATAATTCTTGTTTACCTTCTCTAAGCATTCCCGTATAACTGGCTGAATCGTAGAGCCTTATTTCTGTATCAATTCCGACCTCTTTCAGCATATTTTGGTACACTTCTGCCATTCTGGAATTAAGAGTGGAGTTGTCTGATGAGAGAACTGCCTTAAAGCCATTAGGATAACCTGCTTCTTCCAGAAGCTCTTTAGCTTTTTCCGGGTCATACCTGTATGCCAGATCTTCAGTTTCTTCCAGATATTCGTCTTTAAGGAGAGGCGGCAAATAACCATAAGCAGGTCCTCCAATACCCCTTAGTACATATTCCACTATTTCATCTCTGTTAATTGCATGGTTTATAGCTCTACGTACAAGTACATTGTTGAAAGGTTCTTTGTCAGTAGCATATGCAAGATATCCTAACCTTGTAGAAGGACCACGATGCACAATTAAATCGTCATTTTCTTCAAATTTATCAACGTATGTTGTTGGAACATCTCTGAGTAAATGGATCCCGCCTACTTCAACTTCCATCATCCTTGTATTCTCATCAGGTACAGTTCTAAATACAAGTTTATCTATCAACGGAGCACCTTGGTGTTCCATCCAATCAGGATTCCAATCATATTCTTCATTTTTCTCCAGTACAATCTTGTCACCTTGTATCCATTCAACCAGCTTATATGGTCCGCTGCCTATAACTACCTTCGTTCCATAATCATCACCATATGTTTCATATGCATTAGCCGGGTGAATGCCTCCTGCAGTATTTGATATAACAAATAAGAGGTTGGGAAATGGATATTTTAGAATTATATCAACTGTATGTTCGTCAACGATTTCAACTCTATCTATAGCTGCCAAGTCTCCTCTGAAGGGTGAACCTGTATCCGGATCTAATATAGTGTCGAAAGTCCATTTTACGTCTTCTGCAGTAACAGGATCGCCATTGTGGAATTTTGCATTCTTTACCAGGTAAAACCTCCATGTTAAACCATCTTCAGATGTATCCCATTTTTCAGCAAGCCCTGGTTGATAGCCAAAATCATAATCTCGGCTTACAAGTCTGTCATGTATATAAATCAGCGCATCTGAATACCATGCCGTCTTTATTGTATCTAATATTTCAGCATCCCTATCATATCCTATTACTAATACTTTTTCTTTTCCTGCTTCCGAACCTTGTTCGGTACCTCCTCCCCCACACCCTGTAAGAAGTATAGTGAAAATAAAGCACACTGTTAACAACAAGCCAAAACGTTTAACATTTTTCTTACTCATGCTTTACCTCCTTTTTTTTAAATCCCCCTAAAATTCAATTACGCTAAATGACAAGCCAGATAGTGACCACCTCCTATATCTTTATATTCCGGTACTTCATTTTTACAAATTTCCATTACATGGGGGCATCTTGTGTGGAATCTGCAGCCTTTTGGCGGATTTGCCGGGCTTGGCACATCGCCTTCAAGAAGGATCTTTTTCCTGTCTCTAACAGTATCAGTGGTAGGAATTGCATTTATTAGAGCCTTAGTATAAGGATGAAGGGGATGATCAAACAATTCATTTGATTCTGCTGTTTCAACAATTTGCCCTAAATACATAACTGCTATGCGGCTGCTTATATGCCTTACGACCCTAAGGTCATGAGAAATAAAAAGATATGAAAGTCTCAGGTTTCCTTGAAGCTTTTCTAAAAGATTGATAATCTGAGCTTGAATTGACACATCCAGTGCCGATACAGGCTCATCACAAATTAAAAATTCAGGGTCCACTGATAGTGCCCTTGCAATAACTATCCTTTGCCTCTGCCCTCCGCTAAATTCATGAGGGTATCTATACATATGCCTCTTCTGAAGCCCAACCAAATTTAAAAGCTCTTCAACTCTTTCTATCCTTTCTTTTTTGTTTTTCATATTATGAACATAGAGTACTTCCCCTATAGCATTTGCTACCGTTTTCCTCGGATTAAGCGATGAAAAGGGATCTTGAAATATAAACTGCATCTGTTTTCTGTATCCTCTCAGTTTGTTTTTATCATAATCTATAACATTTTCCCCTTTAAATATAATCTCACCATATGTTGGTTCATGAAGCCTTACTATGCACTTCCCTGTAGTTGATTTGCCACAGCCGCTTTCTCCTACAAGGCCTAATGTCTCACCCTCTTTTACATAAAAATCTACTCCGTCTACAGCTTTTATGTATTGTTTTTCTTTTTTAAAGCTAAAACCTTTGCTCATGGGGAAATACTTTTTTAACCCATTTACCTCCAGAATATACTTTTCCATATAATTGCCCTCCAGCTTCTGTTATTGATATTTCCAGCATCTGACAAGACTTTTCCCAAGTTTAATAAAGGGCGGTTCTTTATTCTCACATATCAGCGTCTTTTGCTCACACCTTGTTTTAAATCTACAACCGCTGGTTATTTCATTTGGCATCGGAACTATGCCTTTTATAGCATGCAATTTCTCTCTTCGTCCTTTAAGTTTAGGAACAGATTTTAGCAGTCCGATAGTGTAGGGATGCTTAGGATTATTAAACAAAGTTTCCACATCGGAATATTCAAGTGCCCTACCACAATACATTACCATTACATTGTCAGACACTTCTGCAATAACGCCTAAGTCATGAGTGATCATCATAACGGCAGTGCCTAATTGCTCCTGGAGTTCTTTGATCAGTTCAAGGATTTGAGCCTGGATAGTAACATCAAGAGCCGTTGTCGGTTCATCAGCTATTAATATCTCAGGTCTGCATGCAAGAGCCATTGCAATCATGACTCTCTGTCTCATTCCACCGCTGAGCTGGTGGGGGTATTCTCTAACCCTTTTTTCAGGAAGTGGGATTTTAACCAGTTTCAGCATCTCGATAGATTTTTCAATTGCTTCTTTATTATTCATCCCTTGATGAAGAATCAGTGTTTCAGAAATCTGCCTGCCTATGGTAAAAACAGGGTTTAGAGATGTCATAGGTTCCTGAAAGATCATCGATATCCTATTGCCTCGGATATTTCGCATTTCATCTTCGGATTTTTTCAGTAAATCTTCATCTCGGAAAAGGATCTGTCCATCTACAATTTTAGCCGGTGGTACCGGGAGCAGACGCATTATAGAAAGAGCAGTTACACTTTTCCCTGAACCAGATTCTCCAACAATTCCAAGGGTTTCTCCTTTTGATATAGAAAAACTCACCCCGTCAACAGCAGGTATCTCTTCATCTTCTGTAAAAAAATAGGTTTTCAAATTGTTAACCTTCAAAATTTCTTGATCCAAGTTCAGTACCCCCAATATAGTAACTTGTTGTAATAATATTAGACACTTTTACTGAAAATTCCTTTAAAATCTTAATATTTAAATATATCTAATTATTTTTTATTGTTCTGCCCTTTCAATAAATTCCCCAAGATCATTTTTAATGATTACATTATCTTTTACTGCGATTTCACCGTTCAACAATACATAACATATCCCTGAAGGAAGAAGTGAAGGTTTTTCAAAAGTAGAATTGTCCTTTATTTTTTCTTGATCAAATATAACTATATCAGCATCAGCACCCTCTACAAGCTCACCTTTAGAAGACAATCCTAAACGTTCAGCAGGTAGTCTAGTCATCTTTTCAAGTATATAAATCCAATCTTTTTCTTCCTTACCTGCAGCATAACGATGTAATGCTCTCGGAAATGTGCCTGCAGCCCTTGGATGCCCCTGTCCCCCATTTATATTACCGTCACTAGCAATAATAATATTGGGATAAGTCAATACCTTATCAACCTCTTCTTCATTCATCACAAAAGCAACAAATGAAGTAAGCGGACTATTTTCCCTTACACATTCAAACAGTTCTTTATCACATCTTTTACCCACATGTTCCCCGGTTGCTATCAAAATACTGTCATACCCTACATTCCAGTTTTCAAGACATCCATCATTAAATACCGGAGATCCGGCATCAGTACTGAAGGCATTGTACGGATACGCGTCAGCCATTACATTTATCCCTTGTCCCCTTGCATTATCTATCATTTTTAAGGCTTCATCAGTAAATCCATAACAGACTCCACTGTTTAAATGTGATATCTGCATATAGGCTCCACTGTCCCTTGCAAGAGAAATTATCTCATTAACTCCTCTTATAGCCCTGCCTCCATCATATCTGAAGTGTACACTGCCCAGAGCATTAGGATAGTCTTTTACAACTTTACAAAACTCAAGAACCTCTTCATATGTTGCACCAGGGGAATATTCCAAGCCAAAAGATATACCTACTGCACCCTTTTCTAATCCTTTTTTTAATAGTTCTTTCATTTTTTCTATTTGCAACTTAGTTGATGTTTTATATACATCTGTATTCCCTACTGCATTTCTTAATTCAATATGTCCTATTAAACCCATATAATTATTAGGTGCACCTTGTTTTTTAATTAGATTGGCATACCTTTCAATATCTACTATCCCACCGCCGCAATTTCCGCCTACAGAAGTAGTTACACCCATAATAAGCATGTGTTTGGCAGTCTCAAACGGATCTTTATTCCCTATCTTAAAATTATAGTCAGTATGATTATGAATATCTATAAAACCAGGTGAAACAACCTTCCCATTTGCATCTATTACTTTCTTGCCAGAAATATCTCTATCAGTTATTAAATATATTTTTTGGTCTTTTATCCCTACGTTTTTTTGCATCATATTCCTAGCACGAAAATCAACAACATTTCCGTTCTTTATTACTAAGTCCAATTTGATTCACTTCTTCCATCATAATTTAAATTAAATATTATATTCTATAACATTGCAATTTTTATACCAATAATGAATATAAAAATATTCGATTAGTAACTATTTGCTTGTTTCTACCATAAAAGAATTTTAATATTGATAACTCTTTACGGCTTATAGAGACTCGTTTATTTTTTAAACATAATTTTCGCCTTG
>DUOC01000205.1 GCA_012839065.1 Thermoanaerobacterales bacterium
AATATAATGAGGGCGTAACGAAACTTTAGTTTCGTTACGCCCTTTTTTTAATTATTTTTTATAAAGGAATTTATAAGTATTGTGTAGAATACGAATAATAAAATAAATACATTAACAATTATTCGGATACTTAGTGAACGATTAATCATATTATATTTTAGGGGGAAATAGTATTGTTAAAAACAAAGAAAAGTGAGCGTATCGCTGCTGTAACTAAGATTCTTGTTGATAACCCCAATGTTCTTTTTAATCTTGATTACTTTTCTGAGAAATTTAATGCGGCTAAATCGACGTTGAGTGAAGATATATTAACGATCAAAGAAACCTTTGAAAGATTTGGGTTGGGTGAAATCACAACTATACCAGGAGCAGGAGGGGGAATAAAATACAAACCCAAGTGGGGGAATGAACCGACAAAAGATTTCCTTATTGATATATGTTCAAAATTAAAAGATCCAAAACGTATCATTCCCGGGGGGTTTATTTACATGACTGATATTATATTATCCCCAGCTTTGGTTTCTCGTATTGGGGAAATCTTTGCCGATAGATTCTCCCATAAAAACCCGGATTATATAGTTACTGTAGAAACTAAAGGAATTACTCTTGCTATTATGACTGCACGGGCGATGAACATACCGTTGGTAATAATAAGGAGGAATGTTAAGGTTACAGAGGGGCCTTCTGTAAGTATTAATTATCTTTCGGGTTCCAGTCAGAGGATTCAGACTATGTCTCTGCCCCGCAGAGCAATTAAGGAAGATACGAAGATCTTATTTATAGATGATTTTATGAAGGCAGGTGGCACAGCAAAAGGAATGATAGACTTGATGAGCGAATTCAATGCGGAAGTTGTGGGAATCGGTGTAATGGTAGCTACAAGAGACCCTGTCAATAAGCTTGTAGATGATTTCTTTTCTCTTCTGACTCTAAATTCTGTGGATACCCAAACAGGGAAGATAGATATAATTCCCAACGTTAATTTCTAAATGGAAGGGGACAGTTTATGAGATGGTTACGGTTGAAGATGTTAAAAAGGCATATGATAATTTGAAATCTACTGTTAGAAAGACGCCTATCGACGAATCCAGGACAATAAGTGAAATAACAGGCGGCAAGGTGTTTCTAAAAGCTGAAAACTTACAAAAAACAGGGGCATTTAAGATACGTGGTGCATTTAATAAAATAATAAATTTGTCTAATGAGGAACAAGCTAAAGGTGTAATTGCCGCATCTGCAGGGAACCATGCTCAAGGTGTAGCGCTTGCAGCTAGCAGTGCCGGTATCCGTTCAACTATTGTGATGCCGGAAGGTGCATCTGTTACAAAGGTGATAGCAACTAAAGGTTATGGTGCAAATGTTGTTCTTAGTGGGCAGAACTATGACGAATCTTACAAAAAAGCGTTAGAGCTACAGAAAAGCGAAGGTTCTGTTTTTGTTCATGCTTTTGATGATCCTTATGTTATAGCAGGGCAAGGGACTATTGCCATTGAAATATTAGAGGAACTGCCCGAAACCGAGTTTATAATTGTTCCGATTGGAGGAGGCGGGCTGATTTCAGGGATTGCAGTTGCAGCTAAGTCTTTAAAACCTTCTGTTAAGATAATTGGTGTTCAGGCTGAAGGTGCTGCTTCTGCATATAAAGCAAGACAGAACAATAAAATAATCGAACTTGAATCTGCTTATACAATAGCAGATGGTATAGCTGTTAGGAAGA
This sequence comes from Thermoanaerobacterales bacterium, assembly GCA_012839065.1. Lineage (GTDB taxonomy): Bacteria > Bacillota > Thermosediminibacteria > Koleobacterales > Koleobacteraceae > DUOC01. The sequence goes on from DUOC01000205.1 coordinate 1,718, forward strand.
CAGGTGACTTGACTTTTTCATTGATACAGAAATATGTAGATGATATTATAACAGTGAATGATGAAGAGATAGCACATGCTATATTAACCCTTCTCGAAAGATCAAAAATTGTTGTTGAAGGTGCCGGCGCCGTAGGAGCTGCTGCATTAATTCATAATAAGTTAAACATTCGGGATCGCAACGCAGTAGTAGTTATAAGCGGCGGCAATATCGATGCCAATATTGTTTCCAGGATAATAGAAAAAGGGTTGATGAAATCGGGCAGATATATCCGTATAGCTACAGTTATTGAAGATCGCCCCGGCACATTATATACACTGCTCAAAACTGTAGCTTCAATGAGAGCAAATGTTGTATCTATATTTCACGACAGATTAAAGCAAAGCGTTCCATTAGGGCAGTCCGAAGTAGAACTCGAATTAGAAACAAGAGATCCAGAACATGTTGCAGAGCTCCTACAGGCGCTTGAAGAAAAAGGCTACAAAATAGAAGTTGTTGACATATAAAAATAATAATTAGATTGTAGATTTTTTTGTTTTTTAAAAGGAAAAGATTTTTATTTGTCGAATTTATTTTGAGATAGATCCCTCTGAATAATAAATAAAGATGCATTAGGAAATTAATGATAAGTTTTATATACTGAACTCGAGGAGGGGATTACAGGATGAATACTGCTGCTATAATCCTTGCTGCAGGCGAAGGGAAGCGCATGAAATCAAAATATCCAAAGGTTCTTCATAAAATATGTGGAAAACCTATGATCCATTATGTAATAAATTGTGTTAGAGAAACAGGAGTCAGCAAGCTGTTTGTAGTTGTAGGGCATAAATCAGAAGATGTAATGGAGAACATTGATGAGAGTGTTCAATTTGTAAATCAAGAACAGCAATTAGGAACCGGGCATGCGGTTATGCAGGCAAGGGAAGCCCTTCGAGATTTTGACGGTTCTGTTCTCATATTATGTGGTGATACGCCCTTAATTACATCCGATACGATTGAAACTATAATAAAAGCCCAAAAAGAGAGGGACCTGGCTTGTGTAGTTCTAACTACAGAAATAGATGACCCTACAGGTTATGGTAGGGTAATTCGTGATACTAACGGAAATATAGAGCGTATAGTAGAGGAAAAAGATGCAGTTCCCGCTGAAAAGGAAATAACAGAAATAAATTCCGGAATATATGTTTTTGACAGCCGCCTTTTATTTGAATCATTAGACAAGTTAAGCTGCAACAATGTTCAAGGTGAATATTACCTTACTGATGTAATAGAAATACTTCGTGTTTCCGGGCATACGGTCGGAGCAGTAAAAGCTGCTGATCCAAAGGAATTGATGGGGGTAAACAATAAAAAAGAATTAGCTGAAGCCAACAGGATTATGAGGTCTAAAATCCTTGACAAGATGATGTTAGAAGGGGTAACAATAATTGATCCTGATAAAACGTATCTTGATAAAGATGTAGTTATAGGTAAGGATACGATTATATATCCGGGATGCTTTATAGAAGAAGGTTCCATAATAGGTGAAGATTGCATCATAGGTCCAAATACAAAAATTACTAATTCAAAAATTGGGAACAGGGTAGTAGTGGAATATTCTGTAGTGAGAGAAAGCACAATAGAAGATGGAGCAGTTGTGGGGCCTTTTGCAAACATAAGGGCTGGGTGTATAATAGGTAAAGGGGTTAAAATTGGTGATTTTGTTGAGGTGAAAAATTCAAAGATTGGGCATGGGGCAAAATTACCACATCTTTCATATATAGGTGATGCTGAAATAGGCAATAAGGTAAACCTTGGAGCAGGTGTTATAATAGTCAATTATGACGGATTTAAAAAACATTTAACTAAGATAGGCGATAATAGTTTCATCGGCTGTAATTCTAATCTTGTTTCACCTATCGAGATCGGTAATGATGCCTACATAGCAGCAGGCTCAACAATAACATCAGATGTTCCGGAGAAAGCACTAAGTATTGCAAGAAGCAAGCAGGTAAATAAACTGGATTGGGTTACTCGGTTTAGGCAAAAGAAACAGTCAGGAGGAGGAGAATAAAATGAGTGATGGACCCGAGTTTAAAATATTTGCTGGAAATTCTAATATTAAACTGGCTGAAGAAATAGCCCGGTATTTAAATATCCCGCTGGGGGATTGTGTTGTCAACAGATTTAGCGATGGGGAGATCCAAGTTAAAATAAATGAAAGCGTGAGAGGAGTTCACGTTTTTGCGATCCAATCTACCTGCTATCCTGTAAATGATAACTTAATGGAGCTGTTAATTATGTTGGATGCTTTTAAGAGGGCTTCAGCATATAGGGTTACTGCTGTTATACCTTATTATGGATACGCAAGGCAGGATCGGAAGATAAGGGCACGGGATCCAATATCTGCAAAATTAGTAGCAGATCTAATTACGGTTGCAGGTGCTCACAGGGTTTTGACCATTGATCTGCATGCAGGTCAGATTCAGGGATATTTTAATTTTCCTGTGGATCAGCTTGAAGCAGTTCCTATTTTAGCAGATTATTTTCTTAAAAAGAAGGTAGAAGATCTTATCGTTGTTTCTCCGGATATGGGTGGAGTGACCAGAGCAAGGGAGTTAGCAAAAAGATTGAACTGCCCGCTTGCTATTATTGATAAACGAAGACCAGAACCTAATGTTGCTGAAGTTATGAATATAATAGGCAATGTAAAAGGCAAAAATGTTATATTGACTGATGATATGATTGATACTGCAGGAACTATTACACTTGGTGTAGAAGCACTTATTGATAGAGGTGCAAAAGAAGTATATGCATGCTGTACTCATCCGATTTTATCAGGACCGGCACTGGAAAGGCTAGCTAAATCTCCTATTAAAGAAATTGTTGTTACTAACACTATACCTTTAAGAGATGACTGCAAATTGGACAAGGTAAAGGTTCTTTCTGTTGCACCGCTTTTTGCAGAAGCTATTAAAAGGATAAATACGAACAAATCTGTAAGTGAGTTGTTTGATTGAGATAGATGATAAAATATAAGGTTGACTAATGCACTGCATTGAGGATATAATAATAAAAGCAAACTTGCTTAAGAAGGAGTGAATAAAGTGGGTCAACAGGTAGTATTGAATGCAGAAATAAGAGATAAGTCCGGGAAAGGCTACTCTCGCAGATTAAGGAGCCAAGGTATGGTGCCTGCAGTGCTCTATGGTCAAGA
>DUOC01000206.1 GCA_012839065.1 Thermoanaerobacterales bacterium
ATCGCACATCATTCATACAATATACACAAAATTAAATAAATTATGTTATCCATAATGTACAAATATTTAGTTAATTCGCAAAAAAAAGCTACATTAGCAGTTTATACTCTATCATCTAATGACTGCGAAAACACAACTCCTATAAGTATCATTATAGTAGTAAAAATAAATAACGGCTTATAGGAAAAATGTTGTATGAGAAGTCCACCAAGGATGGGGAAAAGTGTAGTAGGTGCAACTAAAGTATTACACATACCGATATACACAGCCCTATTTTCTTCATGTGAAAATTCTAATATATAATTATTAAAACCCAGGAAAACACCGCTTAATGTAAATCCTATAGTAGCATATAGAACAAGATATATGGGCAAAAGCATATTATTCATACCAGTTTTAAAGCATGCCGCTGAAATAAGAGCAAGGCAGGGAGTAGATGCGGCCGAAATCCCTGTAAGTGTAATTACTGTCTTATTGCTCTTATGATCACTTAAGTATCCCCACAAATTACAAGATAAAATATAACCAACCATTTGAGCTGATACAAAGTATCCGATTACATCTTGCGAAAGCATTAAAAAATCATTTGCGAAAAGAGCATAGAATGGCATTGAGAGAAAGAAGCCCCTTATCAAAATATTAGTTATAATTGCTTTAACCAGATTCCTGTCGTCAGATGCAATATTTTTTACATATTGGAAAAATTCTTTAATATTCATTTTATCGTTTTTAGTTATTGAGGGGGGTTCTTTTATCAAACTAAAGAAACCCAATGATATAAGCAGGGCAATGAAACCCAATATATATAATATGCTAAAGTTTATGGGGAAATTAAGTTTTGGACTTTCAAGGATTTTTTTGATAAAAAAACCGGCTGCAAAAGCAAGCAAGCCACCGATTGATTGATATGATGCAATAAATCGTCCTCTTTTTCTTTCCGGTATGATTTTGCCCAAGATATCAACCCATGGTACACCGCTTAGTCCGTCACAAATCGAAAATAAACTGTAAAAAAAATAGAATAGCAATAGGGTAACTGTAGCTGATTTTCTACCGAAAAACATTGCAACCAAAGCCATAAATAAAGCAGAAGCACGCATAATAAAAGAAACTGTTAAACTAAAAGGTTTTTTGTATGTTTTGTCTTGAATATAGTTAGACACAAAAAGTTGCGGCAAAAACCATCCCAAGTTTCTTATGGTAGAAGATAACCCTATTAATATACTATTTTGAGTGAACGAGCCTATGAAGGAAGGTATTACAGAATTGGGTTCAAAAAAAGCGTTTCCCAATTGAAATAATGCTGCGTCTATGCAGTAGAAAATATAATTTCTTTTCTTGTCTTTCTCTGTTAAGTGTGTATTAGTTTGCTCCATATATTTTCCCTTTCTGTCAGCTATAATATTTTTTACTTCTTCTACATATAAGTTTGTGAATCCTTCTTTTTGAGTTTGCAATCAAATTGTTAAATTGGGGACGGTTCTAAAATATTCAATCAGCACACGTTAGGCACGTCTATTGATACTGTGCGGTTTCCGGCAGACTGTGGGGGGTCGGTTATGAAGATCTATTACACTATGTAATCAATATGGCCAATATACGAGAAAAAACAGCCCTTCCCAAAAATATAGGGTTATCAATAGTAGAATAGTTATATATAACTTGTTTTTGGTGTATGATTTTATTGTTTGCTACATTATATAAACAATGCTATAATAAGAACCGTGTCATACATAGATTTGATTAATGGCGGTGAACTTATTTTGGCGGGTTTAAATAACAGGTTTTTTGAACCGAGGATTAAAGATTTAATTTTCCTATCAATAAAGGATGCAGATAAAAAGGCGAGCAATTTTCTTGATCCTAAAGAACAGCTGGAAGCGGAGCAAATTGCACGCAGCTTTTCAGGTATAAGATACTACTTTGACGGAGGCTACCCAGAAGCTGAAAGGAAGATAATGGTCGTGTGTCCCGATTTCTTAGAAGATAGACCATTCAATGTTCCTTTAGGTGCACTTAGAATTACCTCCAATAACGAGCATTGTTATCCCGGACATAGGGACTATTTAGGTGCTATTTTAGCATTGGGTATTGCTCGGGAAAAAATTGGTGACCTGGTTGTAGGGAAAGACAGCTGCGATGTAATCATTAAAAGTGATATTATTGAGTATGTAGGTTTGAATCTTACTAAGGTAGGCAGCACTTCGGTTGTTGTAGAGGAAATTACCTTGAAAGAAATATCAGGGGAGGAAGGGGCTTTTAAGGAGATTAAGGGCACAGTTGCATCCCTCAGGCTGGATGCGGTTTCAAGTATAGCTTTTGGTATGTCTCGCTCGAAGATAGCACCTTATATTAAAGGTGAAAATTTAAGGTTAAATTTTAAGACAGTGAAAGATCCGGCGGCGGCCGTTAAGGAAGGTGACATAATTTCGGCGTCTCGTATTGGCCGTGCAAAAATAGTCGAGGTTGGGGGTACAAGCAAAAAGGGCAGAACATATATAAAGGTACATAGGTATTCATCTCGATAACGGGCATTCCGCACAATTTGGATTTGATTTTTTGCAGAAATGCTTGCCAAGGCTTACCAAAAGGGCATGATATTCATTAAACAGTTTAGGGTTATGCGGCAGGTTATCCATAAATAGTTTTTGGAACTGCGAGTAAGAACTTTTCTCTTCTAAAAAACCTAATCTTGACATAATCCTCTTGGTGTATGCATCTATAACAAATATAGGAAGATTTCCTGCGTAGAGAATAATGGAATCAGCAGTCTCCTCACCGATACCATATACATTTAGCAATTGTGTTCTTAACAAATTCATGGGTGTCTTAAACATTTCATTGAGGTCGCCGTAATAGTTCGAAAACAGAAAATCTAAAAATGCTTTAATTTTTTTTGCTTTCATATTGTAATAACCTGAAGCCCTTATTGTTTCAGCAAGGGTTGTTTCATCCACTTTATATAGAGCATTTGGATCTAAAAGGTTATATTTTTTTAAATTCCCGATAGCTTTTTCCACATTGTTCCAATTAGTCGATTGAGTTAGTATAGCCCCGATTATGACCTCAAAGGGCGAATCAGCAGGCCACCAATTTTGAGGTCCAAATCGGCTGTATAGGATATTATAAATTTCCAATAAACGTTTTTTAGTTTCCAATTTTATCACCTTATCAGATTATAACATAATTAATTTTATAAAAAAGTGCTTATTTTACAAGAATTGTCCGTATATAAATCCTAATATTGGGTAGTATAGTTAGTGTGTGGAAAATATTTCTTAAAGGATTTATGCTATTAAGAAATAGCAAGAAAAACAAAGGGAAATTTAGATTATCTGTATTAAATTAAGATAATATCC
>DUOC01000207.1 GCA_012839065.1 Thermoanaerobacterales bacterium
AAATTAAAATGTAAACCTATATATTATATAGTTTATAAATCCTTGTAATCGCTTGGGGGATATACATAATAAAAGACAGAATATTTTAATTGACAAAACCCATATAATCTAGAGGAGGCATAGTTAATGGCTATTACTGTAAAGGATATTATTGATCATACTCCATTAGGCAAAACTGATTTGGTTGGAGGAGTAGATGGAGTCAATAAAATTGTTGAAACTATTTCTGCAATATCCATACCATCAGACAATATAATCCATTTTCAAAACGAACTCGTATTAGTTACAGTTAACTCCCATATAGAACCATCATATCTTGAAGATCTTCTTAAACAGATGGATAAGTCAAAGTGCTCCGGAATTATAATAAAAACTAATAAATACCTAGACAAAATTCCCCTTCATCTTATTAATCTAACTGACAAATTAAAGCTCCCGTTTTTCGTAACAAACAATCTGATAATTTTTTCGCAGTTAAGCAGTACAATCACTGCATTCGTCACTGAACCTGATCTGTTATTATTGAAGCAAGAGCTTGAAATCATTAAAATATGTAGAAGCCTTGTTTTGTTTGGGGATGGTTTTAATAAACTAATAGAAAATCTTAGCAGCTGGACAGGATGTCATATATCAGTACATAATTCCGATGGCGAAATTATTGCAAATTCAACAGATTTCCCACTGCAAAGTATCATTTGTAAAGCAGAAGAAATATTAAAATTAAATCCTGTCTGTAATAAACAAAACTACATAATGTTTAAATTGGAATTTAATAAAAAACCGATTTACTGTAAAGTTATAAAAATCGTTAATAATAAAAGAACAATAGGCTGGTGTATCGTTTGGTCTGAAGATGAAAAGACTGATATAAAAGAGTTTATAGCATTAAGAGAAACCGCAGTTCAGCTTGGTTTCATAATGATTAAAGAACAGGAAATAAACCAGAGGGAAGCCGGCTATATTACAAGTTTTGCTGCTAGCCTCCTTTATGAAAATTTTGAGCCCGAAGATGTGATAATGTCTAAATGTAAGATCTTTTCATGTGATTTTTACGGATATTGTTCAGTTGCTATCATAGAGTCTCCTTCAATATCCGAACCCAGATTTGTAAGAAAATTTAAAAGGGAAATGGCTTCTGTGGAAATTAATATAGGCTGTCGAATACTAACTACTAAAAAATCCCAATCAAAGATTGTTTTGATAATTTCTTTCCCTTCAAAAATATTACTCAAATGTCTCCCGGAAAAAATAAATATGATCCTGGAAAGTTTAAAGAATTTCTTTGTTAATAATACTGAAAAAAATTGGGTGATAGCTGTAAGTGAGCCCCATAAAGGAATTTCCAATGCCCATGTTGCTTACAATGAGGCTGATGAAGCTTTACAGATAGGGACAGCAGTATGGGGATGGAATAGGATTCTTAACTACACAGATCTGGGTGCATATAAGCTTTTTAAAAACCTTGTTACAAATATAAAAGAAAGTGAAAAGGTCCTTAATGAATATATTGGGCCTTTGCTTAAAGATCCTCAAAATACAGAACTTATGAATACAATTGACATATTTTTAAAAAATGACTGCTCTATAAATGATACCGCAGAAAAACTGTTTATCCATCCGAATACATTACAGTATAGGCTCAATAAAGTAAAAACCTTATGCGGGTTAGATTATAAAAA